>NZ_MXQD01000035.1:0-130036 GCF_002165585.1 Paenibacillus sp. MY03
GGGGCTGGTAGTCCCAGCCCTTTACTCTACAGATTTTAGAAACCTTCAGAAATCGAAGAATAGCGACTTGTTTGTCCGTTAGATCGGACGGGAGACCGTATGCTTTAGGAGCTGCCATTCGCCCGTAAGGGTGAATGGCAGCCCAACTACGCGCCGAGCTCGGCGAGCTAATCGCGGAGATTGCGTCGCGAGACGCCGCTCTTCCGGGCCGCTGCGCTTACCCGGCGGCGAACCTCTTCGACGACCTTGTTGTTGAATACGCTCGGAATGATATATAGCCGGTTAAGCTCGTCTTCGCCGATGACGGAGGCAATCGCTTCCGCTGCAGCAAGCTTCATCTCTTCGTTGATGACCGTCGAGCGGCTGTCCAGCGCTCCGCGGAAGATGCCGGGAAAGCAAAGCACGTTGTTGATCTGGTTTGGATAATCCGATCTGCCCGTCGCGAATACGCCAACGATATCTTCGACTAGCTCCGGTCTGATCTCGGGCTCCGGATTGGCCATAGCAAAGACGATAGGCTCCGGCGCCATGCTCAAAATATGCTCCCTGCTCAAAAGCTTGCCTGCGGAGACGCCGATAAACACATCCGCTCCCTCAAGCGCTTCTGCGAGACCGCCTTTGCAGCGTTCGGCATTGGTGTTTTCCGCGTACCATTGCCATGTCGCGTTGTCATATTGCTCGTCCGCATTCAAAATGCCAGCCCGGTCAACCCCGACGACATGACGGGCGCCGCCGGCCAGGAGCATCTTTGTGCAGGCGGTGCCCGCCGCGCCGATGCCGCAGACAACGATCCTTGCTTCGGACAACGAGCGGCCTGTCAGCTTGAGCGCATTCAGCAGTCCCGCGTACAAGACAACGGCGGTGCCGTGCTGATCGTCGTGAAAGACCGGAATATCCAGCTCATCGCGCAGCCTCTGTTCAATCTCAAAGCAGCGCGGAGCGGAGATATCCTCCAGATTAATGCCGCCAAAAGCCGGGGCAAGCGCCTTGACCGCGGCGATGACAGCTTCCGTATCCTGCGTGTCAAGGCAGATGGGAAAGGCATCCACATCGGCGAACTGCTTGAACAGCATCGCCTTGCCTTCCATGACCGGCATAGCCGCGTAGGGACCGATATTGCCCAGCCCCAGAACGGCGCTCCCGTCGGAGACGACGGCTACCGTATTGCGCTTTATCGTTAGCGTATGCGCCTTGGCAGGCTCCTGCCGGATCGCTTCGCACACGCGGGCAACATCCGGCGTATAGACGCGGGACAGATCGTCGCGGTTCTGAATCGGCGTCTTGGGCTGTATCGTTATTTTGCCGCCCAGATGAAGCAGGAACGTACGGTCGGAGACATGGAGCAAGCGTACTCCTTTTACATGCTGAAGAGCCTCCGTCAGCCGTTCGGATGCGCCTTGCTCCGTTATTTTTACGGTGAGGTCGCGCACGCTTTTGTTCCTGTCGGTATGTATGACGTCGATTGCGACGATGTCGCCGTTGACTTGCTCGATCGCGGTAGCGGCTTTGCCGAACTGCGCGACGTCCGTATCGATTTCCAGTCTTAGTATAATGGTTTTCCCGTCAGTCATTGGCGTGTGCATGTTCCATCAACTCCTCGTCGAATTGGTCTCTTGCATCTTAATCTGCCCTTGCTTATGGAAAAATAATGCCGTTACTGCATCTGTTGCAGAACGGCATTGGGACATTTTATAGCATCGTATTGTTCATCGCGCTTCTCGATCAGAAGCTTGCGGAAGCGGCTGGATTGCTCGCGGTCGTGGATCAGCTTGAACCATCTGTCGACGGTATCGTTGGAGTCCAGCATTTCGCCGAATCCGTTATTAATGAAATATTCGCAGTTTTCCTCTTCCTGTCCCGGGATCGGCTCGTAGAACAGCATCGGCAGCGCCTTGCTCATTCCTTCGGTGCATGTCATGCCTCCCGGCTTGGTGACCAGCAGATCGGCTGCGTCCATCAGCTTGCTCACTTCGCGGGTGAAGCCCGTAATCCGGATGTTGGGATGCTGGAACATAGGGTCCGCAAGCATTTTCTCCTTCATCTTCTCGTTGGAGCCGACGCAGAAAATAAGCTGTGTCGTTTCGCGCCACTTGGTCATATAGGAGAGGGCGTTGTCTTCGTAAAGAATTCCCCAGCCTCCGCCCATGATCAGTACGGTCGGCATGTCGCGCAGGTCGAATTCGCGTCTGACCTCCGCTCGGTCATGCTGCTTCCAAAAGCTCGGGTGCACGGGTATTCCCGTTACGTTGACACGCTCCGGCTCGACCCCTTTCTCGATCAACCTTTGCTTCACTTGGGAAGTGGATACGAGGTACTGGTTCACTTCCCTGTTGACCCAGGAGCCGTGGGCATCGTAATCCGTAATGAGCGTATATAGCGGCATGTCGAGCCCTAAGCGCTTAAGTCTAGCTACGACAGTGTTCGGCACGGGATGGGTGCATATAATCAAGTCGGGCTTCAACTGTGCGATGACTTGCGAGGTCTGCGTATAAAACATGCGATGCAGAGCAAGCTGAGCGAAGCGGTTCGTCGGCTTCTTGTAATTGCTGCGATACATGAGCCCAACCATCTTGGGCTGGCTGCTTACCGTCTTGCGATAGGCGGAAACGATCCATGGCCCTATGACGGGATTTAAAAATTTCCCTAATTCGATTACCCTGGCGGAGATGCTAGGGCATAGCTGTTTTAGCCCAACAGCGAGCGCGTATGCTGCTTGCGTATGGCCTGACCCAAAGCCTTCCGAAAGCAGAAGCACTCTCTTCTTGCGCATATCCTCACCCACTTTTCTATTTCCATATTACTTCTGGTGTCAGGTTAATACAAGCATGTATATAAAGCTTGTTTAAAAATACAAGTTATTTTACCATACAAGGTGAAAGGAGTGGGGAGAACATGATGATGAACAAAGAAGCAAAGGAATATCGGATTGGAGATATCATAAAGGCGGAGGTTAGATCCGGGCGTTACGCGGCCGAGCTGTTGGAGTTGGACGGACCGCGAGCGCTGGTTAAGGTACTGGCGGTATTGGAGCATCCCGATCAGGGAGATCTGCACCAGCCGTTTAATCCCGACGTCGCCATGTTTCACGAGCGCCGCGCTCTAAGTTATACGGAGAAAACAAAGGTCCTGCTTCGCGATCTCGAGCCGTTCTCCGGCGAGGTGCCGGATTATACCGAATCGTTGAAAGCGGCGGTAGCGCAGTCGATCCAAAGCCTTGACCGTCTTAATCGCTGGACGGCCAAGGCGCTGGAATCGATCCGGCAGCTCGAAAAGGATTACAAGCTTTAATGATTGTTCAAAAGTCCGCTTCCCATTACGAAGTATGCCAAGTAGAGTATTCGACGTCGAATATTGAATTCAACCGAACCTTCCGGTGCTCACGTAGCTTCCACTACGCTCCGCTCCTCAGTTTCTAGTTTCATTCAATCTTCTTGGTACTGAAAAGCGAACTTTTGAACTTTTATTTTCAATTATTAATAAATGCGATTTTCTGTTCGTGGCGGTATTCGACCTGGAAGCCGAGTCCTTCGGACAGCGCGGCGAGCGGGAGATACGTTTTCTTCTCGCCCGGGAATTGCTGCAGATAGGCGGGTTCGGCATTTAGCGGAACGGTTTCCCCGTTTACGCGGATTGTCGCGGCGCCGACCGTAATATCGACTGTGCGTCCATCCAGCGATACGGTTGCGGTCGCTGTAGCGGCGTCCCACTTGAGCTCGGCTCCCATGGCGTCCGTAATGTCGCGGACCGCAAGATAGGTCCGTCCTTTTTGGATAACCGGAGCGTATTTCGAGACGATTTCCTCGCCGTTTACGACGACCGATATCGGGACGCCGGCAGCGCGGGGGAGCACCGTCTTGTATTCGCCCCACAGCTGCTCGGAATAAGCCTTGCCGAGCGCGGCATAACCAGCCGCTTTGGGATGGATGTCGCCATCGCTAATTGACGTCAGTGTAAGAATGCTTTTTTCGATCACTGCCGCGGCATCGCTTATTTTAATGGAAAGCCCCTTGTTCCCGTGAGCTTTGACCACTTCGCCTAACCGCGCGTTCAGAGTGGATTGTCCGTCCTTCAGGAACAAAGCTGCGGACTTTGCCACCTTGGGGTAAGTCGTTTCTCCATTCGGCAGCTTAAGAACGGGGAGGGGCAAATATTGGTTCGCGATAACGACCTCTGCTTTCGGCTGCAGCTCGCCGATCATGCCGAGGATGTCATCCAGTAGTGTCGTGTAATTATTGATGAGCGCATCCAGCTTGTCCTGCAACGCGGTTTTGTCTCCTGCCGAAAGCGCATCGACGTTCGTCGTTAAGCCAAGCTCGTTAACAAAACCAAGAAAATCGTTCCCGCCAATCGAGATCAGCACCGTCTCGGCATCCCGAATATCCCCGGCAAGCGTGTCGGTCATTTCGGCTAACATCTGTTTGACCCTAGGGTCCTTGTCGCTCAAACCCGCCTGCACATCCGCTTCCGTTACTTTCTCTCCCGCGATAGCGGCTTCCAGCCAATTGGCCAATCCCTCCGTCCTCAGACCCAAAACGCCGTAATTGACATACTCGGCCCGCAAGCCTTGAAACAGCGCCTGTTCGAAAACATGCTCGGCAAAGCCGTAAGGCACGGACTGCTCCGTGAAGCCCGCCTGGTATCCTGCGGCGATGGAATCCCCGAGCACGACGATGTCGTACGAAGCTGCGCTTCCTGCCGATGCCGGAGCGGCGAACGCCGAACCCGCCTGCACCAGCAAGGCTGCCGATGCCGCGCCAAGCGCGGTCATTTTGAGCTTGTTCCTGAATTTACTATACAATCTGTCCACGTCCTTTTGATAAAATGGAATTCGACGAAAGCCGTCCTGACTGAGCTTGTTCAAAAGGTCTGAAAACCTGACTTTTTTTGAACTTGCACTAACTGATAACTTCTTTGTACTAATAGAATTATTAAATTGCTTCCCATTTGCCCTGATGTTAAAATCATAGAATAATCGCTTAGTAACGGTATATGGCAACCGGATGGAAAGGAGCAGGCGGTTGAGCCTCGTCCCCTACCATTCTATGATAATCCAAGCCAAAAATGAAGCTAATAAGTGATCGAACCGCGTTTTTTCTCTCCATTATACGCTTATCCAAAAATCTTCTGATAGAGAGGTTGCAGACTACAATGAAAGAAAGTACTTTGGGATTGCCGCCTAAGCAAGGATTATATGACCCGCAATTCGAGAAAGACGCATGCGGAATGGGCTTCGTAGCCAGCATCAAAGGGGTCAAATCGCATAGGGTCATTCGCCAGGCGCTGCATCTGCTCGAGAACATGGAGCATCGCGGAGGTCAGGGAAGCGAACCGAACACGGGGGACGGAGCGGGCATCCTGCTTCAAATCCCGCATGCATTCTTCTCCGCCGAGCTTGAGAAGCAGGGCGTCGCGCTTCCTGCGGAAGGCGAATATGCCGTCGGCATGATCTTTATGCCGCATGACGAGACGGAACGCGCCGCTATCGAGAGAGAAGTGGAAGGCATTATCGCCGAGGAAGGCCAGACGTTGATCGGATGGCGCACGGTTCCTACAAATGACGAAAAGCTGGGCGAATCCGCGCTGGCCGTCAAGCCGTTTGTCCGTCAACTGTTCATCGGCAAAAATGCTTCTCTCTCCGAGACGCTTGCTTTCGAGCGCAAGCTCTACGTGATCCGTAAGCGGGCTGAGCTCGCGATCCGTTATGCGGGCAAGGACGGGGGCAACATGTTCTATTTCTCCAGCCTCTCTTCCAAGAAGATCGTATACAAAGGGATGTTGACAACGGAGCAGGTCCGTTCGTTCTACAAAGAATTAAATGACGAATCGGTTGTTTCCGCCATGGCTTTAGTGCATTCCCGTTTTAGTACGAATACATTTCCGAGCTGGGAGCGGGCGCATCCGTTCCATTACCTCATCCACAACGGCGAGATCAATACGCTTCGCGGCAACGTCAACTGGATGCATGCCCGCCAAACGCTGTTCGCGAGCGAGCTGTTCGGCGACGATCTGGAGAAGATCAAACCAATCATCAACCCGGACGGATCCGACACGGCCATGTTCGACAATACGCTGGAATTTCTGCATCTGTCCGGCCGCTCGCTGCCGCATGTCGCGATGATGATGGTGCCGGAGCCTTGGTCCGGCAACGACAGCATGGACCCTGACCGCAAGGCGTTCTACGAATACCACAGCACGCTTATGGAGCCCTGGGACGGGCCGGCGGCGATGGGTTTCACGGATGGCACGCAAATCGGCGCCGTACTCGACCGCAACGGTCTTCGTCCTGCGCGTTATTACGTAACGAAGGACGACCATATCATTTTGGGCTCCGAAGCCGGAGTCGTCGAAATTCCGGCGGAGGATATCCTTTACAAGGATCGCTTGCGCCCGGGCCGGATGCTGCTTGTCGACACGGAGCAAGGCCGAATTATTTCCGACGAAGAAGTCAAGGCATCCATCGTGGCGGAGCATCCCTATCGCGAATGGCTGGATGAGCATCTTGTGGGCTTGGACGATCTGCCGGAAGCGCCCGAGGTTCCGGAACCGAGCCATGATACGGTCCAGCAACGTCAACAGGCATTCGGCTATACGTTCGAGGATATTCGCAAAGTGCTGGAGCCGATGGCGGGCAGCGGCCAGGAGCCGATCGCTTCCATGGGTTATGACGCTCCGCTGGCTGTACTGTCGGAACGTCCGCAGCGCCTGTATAACTACTTCAAGCAGCTGTTCGCGCAAGTCACGAACCCGCCGATCGACGCCATCCGCGAAGAGATCATCACTTCGACGAGCACGACGATCGGACCGGAGCGCAACCTGCTGAATCCGGAGCCGGAGAGCTGCCGTCATATCAAGCTGGACACTCCGATTTTGTCCAACGAGCAATTCGCCAAGCTGCGCCATGTGCGCCGCCCTGGCTTCAAGTCGATCACGCTTCCGATCTTCTTTACCGCCAGCGAGGGAGAAGTGGGCCTTCGTTCCGCGATGAATACGTTGTGCGAAGCGGCGGATCGCGTCATCGACAAAGGCCATAATGTCCTTATTTTGTCCGACCGCGGCGTCGACAAGGAGAATGCGGCTATCCCGGCGCTGCTTGCCGTATCGGGGTTGCATCATCACTTGATCCGCCAAGGCACCCGTACGAAGGTTGCGATTTTGCTGGAATCCGGCGAGCCTCGCGAAGTGCATCACTTCGCTCTGCTGCTGGGCTACGGCGTTAATGTCGTGAACCCGTATCTGGCGTTCGAATCGCTGGACGATATGATCCGTCAAGGCATGTTGAGAAGCGTATCGCATGAGAAAGCGGTAAAGAACTTCATTAAAGCCGCGACCAAAGGCGTTGTTAAAGTATTGTCCAAGATGGGCATCTCGACGATCCAGTCGTACCGCGGCGCCCAGATCTTCGAAGCGCTTGGCCTGCGCGAGGACGTCATTAACGAGTACTTCACCTGGACGCCTTCCCGCATCGGAGGCATCGGCCTCGATGTCATCGCGGAAGAGACGCTCAAACATCATAACCGCGCGTTCGCGGAACAGGAAGGCTCCGAGAAGGAACTGGATTCCGGCGGCGACTATCAATGGCGCAAGGACGGCGAGGATCATCTCTTTACGCCTCAGACGATCCACACGCTGCAGATGGCATCCCGCGCGAACGACTACAAGCTCTACAAGAAGTTCTCGGCGCTTGTCCAAGGCGAGAACAAAAAACATCTGACGCTTCGCTCGCTTCTGGAATTCAGGAAGGACGGCAAGCCCGTGCCGCTTGAGGAAGTCGAATCCGTAGAGTCCATCGTTAAACGGTTCAAGACGGGCGCGATGTCGTTCGGTTCCATCAGCAAAGAAGCGCACGAGAGTCTCGCCATCGCGATGAACCGTCTGGGCGGCAAGTCCAATACGGGCGAAGGCGGCGAAGATCCCGCACGTTTCGTAAAGGACGCCAACGGCGATTCCCGTCGCAGCGCCATCAAGCAGGTCGCTTCCGGTCGTTTCGGCGTAACGAGCAACTATCTGGTTAACGCGGACGAGATTCAGATCAAGATGGCGCAAGGCGCGAAGCCTGGCGAAGGCGGGCAGCTGCCCGGCCTTAAGGTATATCCTTGGGTAGCCGAGGTTCGCGGCTCTACGCCAGGCGTAGGCCTCATCTCGCCACCGCCGCATCACGATATCTACTCCATCGAGGATCTCGCCGAGCTGATCCACGACCTTAAGAACGCGAATCCGCGTGCCCGCATCAACGTCAAGCTCGTATCCGAAGTCGGAGTCGGTACGATTGCGGCAGGAGTTGCCAAGGGCCGCGCGGACGTAATCATGGTCAGCGGTTATGATGGAGGCACGGGCGCTTCGCCAATGGGTTCCATCCGGCATGCTGGTCTTCCGTGGGAACTTGGCCTCGCCGAGACGCATCAGACGCTTATGCTGAACAAGCTGCGCGACCGCGTCGTCATCGAGACCGACGGCAAGATGATGAACGGGCGCGACGTTGCGATTGCCGTGCTGTTGGGCGCCGAGGAATACGGCTTCTCCACAGCTCCGCTTATCGTATTGGGCTGCATCATGATGCGCGTCTGTCAACTGGATACTTGTCCGGTAGGCGTGGCGACACAAAATCCGGAGCTTCGCGCGAAGTTCATGGGCGATCCGTCCCATGTCGTCAATTATCTGCGTTTCATCGCGGAGGAACTGCGCGAGATCATGGCCGAGCTTGGCTTCCGCACCATCCAGGAGATGGTCGGCCGCGTAGACCGCCTGGAGACGAAGCAACTGCTTGAACACTACAAGGCGAAGGGTCTTGACTTGTCGGGCATCCTGTACGAAGCGGATATCCCGGAAGGGGCGTTCCGTTACAATGTTCAGGAACAGAACCACGGTCTCGAGCTGTCGCTTGATATGCAGAAGCTCGTTCCGAACGCTGCGCCGGCGCTGGAGAACGGCGAGCTTGTACGCGGCACGTTCCCGATTCTTAATACGAACCGTGTCGTTGGTACGATTTTGGGCTCCGAGGTCACAAGGCGTTACGGAGCGAAGGGATTGCCGGAAGATACGATCTGGTACCACTTCGTTGGTACGGCCGGACAGAGCTTCGGCGCATTCGTTCCGAAAGGCATTACGCTTTCGGTTGAAGGCGACACGAACGACTACTTTGGCAAAGGTCTCTCTGGAGGGAAGATCATTGTGGCTCCATCGCCGAAAGCGACATTTGCGGCAGAAGATAACGTCGTAACGGGCAATACCGCATTGTATGGCTCGACGGGTGGTCAAGCGTATATCCGCGGCATTGCAGGCGAACGCTTCGCGGTACGGAACAGCGGAGCTGACGTTGTTGTCGAAGGCGTGGGCGACCACGGCTGCGAATATATGACGGGCGGTCGAGTCGTCATTTTAGGCGGCACGGGCCGCAACTTCGGCGCCGGCATGTCTGGCGGCGTAGCCTATGTGTATGACGACAAAAGCGAATTTTTTAGCAACTGCAACGTTGAGATGGTGCTGCTGGAGCGTGTGGAGGAAAATCAGGATGTCGCGGAACTTCGCGGCTTGATCGAGAACCATGTACGCTACACTAGCAGCGCAATCGGCGAGAAGGTGCTGGGAGATTGGGAAGCTTCCCTCGAGAAGTTCGTTAAGGTTATTCCGAAAGACTACAAACGTATGCTTCAGCAAATTCAAAAAGCCGAAGATTCCGGTCTTCAAGGCGGAGAAGCTCTCATGGCAGCCTTCGAAGCGAACAAACGAGAGCTTGCTCGTACCGGCGGCAAATAAGAGAATGGAGCTCGCGGCGGGTATTTACCTGACCGCGAGTTTTTTTGTACCCGCTTGGATAAAGGGGGGCGCTACCAAACGTTTTCTGCTTCGTATATACTGGAATGGTTGGAACAAGCTAACTATTGAAACAAGATTGCGATGAAGAGGAGGACGAATAACGGTGATGGAAACCATTGTCCAGATGCGGGGCGTAACGAAGCGCATTGGAACACGTACGATTATCGACAACTTGACGCTGGACCTGCCGCGCGGCGAAGTATTCGGCTTCCTGGGGCCGAACGGCGCAGGTAAAACAACAACGATCCGCATGATGGTGGGGCTAATGTCGCTTACGTCTGGCGAAATTCTGATCGACGGCAAAAGCATCGAGAAGGAATTCGAGGGAGCCATTAAACATGTAGGAGCGATCGTAGAAAACCCGGAGATGTACAAATATTTGACGGGGTATCAGAACCTGGTCCATTATGCCAGGATGATGCCGGGCGTAACGGAGCACCGGGTCAGGGAAGTAGTGGCGCTGGTTGGCCTCGAAGCTCGCATTCACGACAAGGTGAAGACGTATTCGCTTGGCATGCGGCAGCGTTTGGGCGTTGCGCAAGCGATGCTGCACAGGCCTAAGCTGCTAATATTGGATGAACCGACGAACGGTCTTGATCCTGCCGGCATAAGAGAGCTTCGCGATTATTTGCGCAAGCTAGCCAAGGACGAAGGCATCGCCGTGTTTGTATCGAGCCACTTGCTGTCCGAGATGGAGCTCATGTGCGACCGGGTCGCCATTATTCAAAACGGCAGGCTGATCGATGTACGTTCGCTTCAGGATGGGGAGCAAGCGCTTAGCGCGCGCCGCGTATTGTTCCAGGTAGACCGGCCGGCTGAAGCCGTTCAGGCGCTTCAGACAGCGGGACAGAGTGCCGAATTGGCGGAGAAGGCTCAAGAAGCGGATTCCGGTGTCGTCATCATCTATGGAGACAGGGACGGCATTGCTACCGCTAACGCCGCATTGGTTCAAGCGGGTATTCGGGTCTACGGCATTCGAGAGGACGTGAAGTCGCTCGAGGATCAATTCTTGGAAGTGACTGGAGGCGAAAAAATTGGGTGATTTCGGCGGATTGATTCGCAATGAAAACATGAAAATTTATTTGCGCGTACGAACCTACGTTATGTTCGGCATCCTGATCGGCTTAACGATCATTATATCCGCCCTGTGGTTGGCCTTCGGCGAGCGGTCGTCAACATCGATGTGGGAAGTCGCGTTCATGGAGTCCTCCATTCTGTTCTTCCTGGTCACGATCTTTACGGTTGTAGTTGCAGCGGGGGCAGTGGCCGAGGAATTTACATCCGGCACCATCAAACTTCTGCTTATCAGGCCATGGTCGCGCTCCAAAATATTGTTATCGAAATACATAGCGGTCATGTTGTTCGCGGTCACGCTTGCTATCGTGTTATTCGGCAGCACATTGCTTGTCAATTGGGTCATGTTCGGTATTGGCAACGATTCGGCGAATGCCGGTGGAGGCATTCTGCCGATGGGAAGCGATGACTCGCCATTCGTGTACTTGCTGAAGTATTACGGACTTACGTTAATTACTTCGATCGTGACGGTGACGTTGTCCTTTATGTTGTCGACCATATTCCGCAGCAGCGGTCTTGCCATCGGCATGGCATTGTTCCTTCTGCTCGTCGTCAATAACTTTATGCAATTGTTGGCGTTGCTGGACTATAAGTGGGTCGACTACATCCTCTTTATCCACTTGAATCTTACGCAATATTTGGGTGATTTCTCTATGAGGGAAGGGATGACGTTAGGATTCTCCCTTGCGGTACTAGCCGTGTACTATATCATTTTTATCGCGTTGACCTGGTACGTGTTTAACAAGCGGGACGTGGCCGCGTAAAAAACATTAATCCGGGAACCAATGAAAAAGCCGTCCTCAACGAGTTCGCTTCATCGAACCCGCCGAGAGACGGCTTTTAGTATCCCGCTATGAATTAGCCCGCTTGGCGGGACTTGGCGTGCGATTCGCTGTTTTTGGGCTCATCTTTTTTGGCATTGGCTGCTTCGGAGGATTCTGACGCGCCCGAGCGTGGTTTGGATTCGGCTGGCTGCTCCATTCGGCACTGTCCGCTCAGTTGGCCGCCCTCCTGAATAATTAACGCATGTGCCGCAACGCTTCCGCTCAGTTGGCCGGTGCCCGTAATGATCAGGCGGCCTTTGGTCACGATATCGCCGTAGAGCTTTCCCGCAAGCGTAATATCTCTAGCTTCAATATTGGAGCGAACGATTCCGCACTCCCCGATGATGATATCGCCCTTGCATTCGATATCACCACGATATTCGCCCTCGATTCTGAGATTGGCTTCGCTGATCAACTTGCCTTCGACGATCGTTCCTTGTCCGATTAACGTATCCGTAGCGACGACACGCTTGTTCTCCTTAAACATAAGTATTACCTCCTCGGCATTCGTCATTGATGGAAGCTGCCTGAATCCGCTGCTCACGGTTACGTACGGGAGGCTAGGTACTTGAGCGGATTCACTGGCTCGCTTCGCTGCATAATCTGAAAATGCAGGTGAGGCCCCGTACTTCTGCCGCTTGAGCCAAGCTGTCCGATTTTCTCCCCTCGCACGACTGTATCGCCCTCACGCGCGTCAATGGCCAGAAGATGCATATAAGCGGTCTGGAGATGACCCAGATGATCGATGATAATGTAGTTGCCGTATTGCGAGTCGTATCCCGTCTCCGATACGGTCCCTTCCGCAGCGCTAAAGACGGTATCGCCGGATTTGCCGTCAATGTCGATCCCGGCATGGAAAGTCGCATGGCCGGTAAACGGATCGCGGCGGTATCCGAAGCCGGACGTCAATTGCTTGGAACGGGTGGGCCAGGAAGATGGATAGGCATCTACTGTCATGCGTCTATTCTGAGCCTGCTTCAAAGTATGCGCCATGGACTCTTCCATGGCGTCGACCATGCGGCTTAGAGCTTTGAGGTCGATGGAGGTGTTCTTGGCAAGGTGAACGATTCCGTCTAAATTTCCTATGACGGGATATCTGATGGGCGATCGCGCAACTTTGTCTGAAAGTGAAGAATAAGCGGAAAACGAAGGGAGGAATGAGGCGGCATCCTTCCCCGACGCGCTTGTTTTACTGCTGCCAGAGGCTGTAGGAGAAGCTGTGTTCGGCACAGAGCCGCCGTATTTCTCCATGAAAAGCTTCAGCTTCTCTTCGAGCTCGCCCAGCTCTTGCATCTTTATTTTCATATCTTCTGTTTGTCGCGACAATTTCAAAATCTCTTGCTGCAAGGTGACGATCGCTTCATCCTTCCCGGCGATGACGGCATCCATTCCGGCAATCGTTTGAGTGAATGCGGCAGACTGATCAGATAGCTCGGACTCCAATTGTCTCAGCTCGTACGCCGCCTTCAACTGCAAGCCCGCGACCGTACCTGCCACGGCAAGGGCTGCGGCCATTGGCGCTGCTACGACTGATCGTTTGGATACCTTGAACTGTCTTACCGTCTTGTCCGGGCCGCGCATCACAACAAAAGACCATGCTGGCTTCCGCGTTCTTGTCACTGGTTTACTCCTTCCGGCCGTCGTAATCATTTTGCAGAACGTTCTATGACTATTTATTCCCGGAAGCTATAAAACATGCCTGCAAAGTTATCCTCTCTCACATAAATCTCGCTTCCGGAGGCACACTAAACGTTACGGCAGAGCGAGAGAAAGAGGGGAGCCGCGTGTATGTTTGGCTTATGCTGGCCATTGCAGCACTCATCATCTACATTGCCCAGATCGGCGCGATAACATGGCTGGAACATCGAAGACAGAGTCATCTTGCGGCATGGATTTTTTTATGTTTGGTTTGTCCATACTTAGGTTTTGCAGCTTATTGGCTGCTTGGCCGAAGGTTGAAGAGAGTCAAACCCTTAACGGCATTGAAGTCGGAGTGTCACGCTGCTTCTAAAATTGGAAAAAGCGCCGGCATGAATCGATTTCATTCGTTTATGGAGCAGCATCTTCCTTATCCGGCGACAAATCGCAATCGGGCTACAGTGCTTCAGGATGGCGAAACGACATTTCAAACCATACTTAATGCAATAGAGCATGCCTGCAGCTCCATCCATCTGGATTATTACACGGTCAGGTGTGACGGGATCGGCAGCAGATTTCTGGAAGCTTTAACGAGCAAGGCACGAGAAGGCGTTGATGTGAAGTTGTTGTATGACGGAATCGGGAGTCTGCATCTCTCTGAACATTTTCTGCAGAAACTCCATAGTTCCGGCGCACAGTCGGCTTGTTTCTCTCCGCCCCGCGAGTTTTTGCTGAAGAAACGGTTGAATTTTCGCAATCACCGCAAAATCGTAGTTATCGACAATTCCGTCGGCTTTATGGGCGGCATTAATATCGGCGATGAATATTTGGGTTTGGATCCCCGGCTTGGGTTTTGGCGAGACACGCATCTCAAGCTTGAGGGAGAATGCGTCCGTCAATTGCAGACCATATTTCAAGAGAATTGGTTAAGGGCGACGGGGGAAAACATAAGGGTGGATGCAGGAAGCACGTCAAGGGATGAAGTTCCTGCTCCGGAGGCCGAATGGAATGACAGGATCGTATTGGTGCCTGGCAAGCCCGGTATTCACGATGCCGTTATTTCGGAAGCTCTGTTTGCGGCGATGTCGGAAGCAAAGGAAACGATTTACGCGGTTACGCCATATTTCATTCCGGATCCGTCCATTGCAGCAAGCTTGAGAATCGCCGCTAGAAGCGGAGTAGACGTCAAAATGATTATTCCCGGAATCAGCGATTCCAAGCTCGTATTGCTGGCTACGCTCTCGTACGTCCAGGACATGCTTGATGCCGGTGTTCGGGTGTACAGATACGGCAAAGGCTTTATTCATGCCAAAGTTTTGATTATTGACGGGCGGCTCGCGTCCATCGGCTCAGCGAACCTGGATATGCGCAGCTTGTACACCAATTACGAGCTGCTGGCTTTAATCGAAGGGGCGGATCCCGTAGGTCGATTGACGAAAGATTTCATGACTGATCTGAGTGACAGCGTTGCTGTCGATGCTGGAGAGTTCTCGCGTCGGCCAGCCAAACAGAAAACGGCGGAATCGCTGCTGCATCTGTTGTCGCCGCTTCTGTGAGTAGTGAGTATGATTGTTGCCGCGGTATGAATTTCGTGCCGTTCGGGCATATTTCTGTCAAGGCGTCTCGCCACCATGTCACCATGTTAAGGAGGAAGCTGCGATGGATGAGGACAAGCAAATATCAGGTATCGATGGCGGAGCGGTCGAGCCGAATAATGAAGGACGCGAGGTCTACGATATGGACATTGACCGGATGGTAAATGAAGGGCTTGGCGGCGGAAACGTAACTATTCACAATGGCAAAATTGACGAATCGACGACCGATACGATGACATCGGAATGGGAAGGGGTTAATTAAAACGTGGATGCGACGCGCGCGAAACAAATATACCAATCGAAGGATACGATTGGCGTAAAGCTGGAAGGCGACTCCGTTTGGATCGAGAACGTGGATGAAGCAAACGGGATGGCGACGGTAACCGTTGGCAATAATCCGGTTAATACAGTGACCGTGTCGGTAGATCGACTGCAGGAAAGCAGGTAAAGCCGGGGAGAAGCCCGCTGCGGAGCAACGAGCTCCGCGGCGGGCTGCCTGTTTATCCCCCGTACGCTTCGCGGAATGCTTCGCACAGCTTTTCGCGATCGACTTCCCATAGTGCCGCTATTTCCTCGCTGACATTATTCGCCCACCAGTCCGCTTGAGCCTTGCGATTGTTTTTATGATCGACGATCCAAAGCAGGTTCTGCGCCACTTGACGAAAGTACAGCATCTCGGCTTTTTCCATCTTCTCCTTGGACACGTATAACTTCAATCGCTTTGCCGTGCGGTACAGCTCATTGCTGCATGACCTGCGAATTTTGCGCGCGGACGGCAAGCCGGCTGCGTGCTTTTGCTCGTGGGGTTTCATATGGAACCGACTCCTCTCCCTCCAAAATATGCGGGCATTCGTCCAGTGGTCACCGCTATGACGCGGACCGCCCTGCCCGTATTCCTCCCTTTTTAACCGAACATATCCGAATGGACAGGACCATAGGATAGGGTTAGAGTGGAAGGCTTCTCTTGCGATATGATAGAATAACAGAGGCGGCTTCCCGGTTAGAAGAGGAGGAACCGCGATATTCGAAGTGGAGGGTGAAGATGGAAAGCTGGATAACCGATTTTATGGAGCAATACGGGTATATGGGCATATTGCTCATGATAGCGGTCGAGAACCTGTTCCCGCCGATTCCGTCGGAAATCATTTTGACCTTTGGCGGATTTATGACGACGTACACGAATCTAACGCCAATAGGCGTCATCCTCTTTGCGACGCTGGGTTCGCTGATCGGGGCCATTATTTTGTATTTAATCGGAAGGCTGCTTGGCGTTGAACGGCTGGAGCGAATTATCGACCGCTGGGGACGCGTGCTGCGCGTAAAGAAAGAAGATGTGCGCAAAGCCGATGCCTGGTTCGACAAGTATGGCTATTGGGCCGTGCTGCTGTGCAGGATGGTGCCTCTTATTCGAAGCCTGATCTCATTGCCGGCCGGCATGTCTGGTATGAAACTGGTTCCATTTCTGTTCTTTACGACGGTCGGCACGTTGATCTGGAACACGATTCTTGTCTCAGTCGGTACGGCGGTTGGAGGAAACTGGCATGAAATCGTAGAATTTATGGACGTATATTCCTATATCGTGTATGCGATTATTGCGCTGGCGGTGCTTGTTGTTCTCTTCCTTTACATTCGCAGGGCCAGGAAATTTTAGTAATAGTATGCGTTCAAAAAGTTCGGTTTTCAGCACCGAGAATATGGAATGAAAGTAGAAACTGAGGAGCGGAGCGTAGTGGAAGCTACGTGAGCACCGGAAGTTTCGCTTGCGTTCCATATTCGATGTCGAGTACGCTTCTTGGCATACTTCGTGATCAAAAGCGGATTTTTTGAACAACCTCTAAATGAAGGAGCGGATTACATATGAGTAAAAGTGTGGCAGACAAGCTGGGCAAGGGGATTAGCCCACAGCAATTCGTGGATGGGATGACCAAAAACAAGGAGACGTTTATTGGCTGGATGGAGCAGTTCAGCTGGCCCTCCGACGAGGACCGGGAGCTGTTCGAATCCATGAACAACCGCGACGATCTGCGTTGTCTCATTCTGATGGCCGACTGGTGCGGGGATGTTGTTCGCAACGTGCCGGCCGTATTCGGCGCGCTGGAAGTAACGGGCATCCCGACCGAAGTGCTCATCATGGAAGAAAATCTGGATACGATGGATCAATTCCTGACTATGGGCGGGCGCTCCATTCCTATCGTGATCTTTGCGGACACTGGCGGCGCCGTACTTGGGCAATGGGGTCCAAGGCCAACTCGGATTCAGGAGCCGATGGTGGCGTTTAAACGCGACAACACGGATCGGGAAGCTGCCGACTACCAGGACAATCTGGCGATTGCAAGAGCGGAGATCATGAAACGTTACGGTGATGGGCCTGGCTACCAGGCGGAAGTCATCAAGGAGCTTCGCGAGCTTCTGGAGAGCTTCTAGAGCGATGGGAACCGAGTTTAAAGTCGAGACGTTTTCGCTTGGACCCATCCAGACGAATTGTTATCTGATAACGGTAACCGAGGGCGAGCAGGAAAGAGGCATCATTGTCGATCCCGGCATGAATCCCAAGCGGCTGCTTGATCGCATTGCAAATACGAACATCGAAGCGATTCTGCTGACGCATGCCCACTTCGATCATATGGGCGGGGTTGATGAGGTTCGCAAAGCCGCCGGATGTCCGGTTTACATCCATGATCTCGAAGCAGATTGGTTGACGGACCCGCGCAAGAACGGATCGATGCGTTGGCAGGACGTTACGCCGCCATTATCGACGGATCCGGCCGAATTTGCGCTGGATGAAGGACAGACGTTAGCGATGATCGGCCACAAGTTTCAAGTGATGCATACGCCGGGTCATTCGCCAGGCAGCGTAAGCTTCTTATGCGGAAACCATCTGTTCTCCGGAGATGTGCTGTTTAAGCTGTCGGTTGGCCGTACGGACCTGCCCGGCGGGCGTGAGGCCGATCTGTACGATTCCATACGGACGAAGCTGTACAAGCTTAATCCGGAAGTCATTGTTTATCCAGGGCATGGCGGGCGTACGACGATCGGGTTCGAGAAGGCGAATAATCCTTATACAGGGTAACGATAACAAGGACGGTGCGTGCGATAGTGGCAGAATGGTCGAAAGGTACATCAGGAGTGGATGTAGAAGAAGCTGGAGCAAAAATCAAGCTTACGGACGAGCAAAAGGAAGCAGAGAACGGGAGAATTATAGCAGCGATATCCGCGGCGGCTGCTTTGCCGGTCAGCAAGGTGAAAGCGGCGGTAAGTCTTCTGGACGAAGGCAACACGATTCCGTTTATCGCGCGTTACAGGAAAGAGATGACGGGCGAGCTGGACGAGAACGAGCTGCGAACGATCGAAGAGAAGCTGCAGTACATGCGGAATCTGGAGGAGCGCAAGCGTGAAGTTATTCGTCTCATCGACGAGCAAGGGAAGCTCACGGGCGCGCTTAAGTCGTCTATCGAGGCGGCTGCGAAGCTGCAGGAAGTGGAGGACTTATACCGACCTTACAGGCAGAAGCGCAAGACCAGAGCCAGCGTCGCGAAGGAACGCGGACTGGAGCCTCTGGCGGATTGGCTGTGGTCACAGCCGCGGCAAGGAGATCCGCTTACGGAAGCTGTGCGGTACGTGAACGCGGACAAAGGCGTATCTACGCCCGAAGAGGCGCTGCAAGGAGCCATGGACATCGTTGCGGAAAATATAGCCGACGATGCCTGGATCCGTTCCTGGATCCGCAAGTTTACCTTCGATCAATCGCTTCTTCGATCCGAGGTAAAGAAGGCCGATGAGGAGTCCGTTTACGAGATGTATTACGACTATCAAGAGCCGGTCAAAAAGCTGCCTCCGCATCGGGTGCTTGCCATTAATCGCGGCGAGCGGGAGGAAGTGCTTCGTATATCGCTGGATACGCCGGTGGACCGCATACATGAGCAGATGAAGCGCAAGCTGCTGCGCGGCGGCACGGCTCCCGCAATATCGGCGGTTCTCAATAGCGTGATCGAGGACGCCTACAAGCGTCTTATTGCACCGTCGATCGAACGCGAAGTCCGCGGCGAATTGACGGAGACGGCGGAGGAACACGCCATTACGATCTTCTCCGCGAATTTGAGAAATCTGCTGCTTCAGCCGCCAGTTCGCGGCCATATCGTTCTCGGAGTGGATCCGGCGTTCCGTACGGGCTGCAAACTTGCCGTTGTCGACGATACCGGCAAACTGCTGGAGGTAGCGGTGTCATATCCGACGCCGCCGAACAACAAGGTAGCGGAAGCGGAGAAGCTGATTAACGGACTCATCGATAAATATAAGGTGGAGCTTATTGTCATCGGCAATGGTACGGCTTCGCGCGAGACGGAACAGTTCATCGCCTCGTTGATCGGCAAACGGAAGGGCGGGGGCGGACCTGATCTGCGCTACATTATCGTGAGCGAGGCGGGGGCGAGCGTCTACTCGGCATCCAAGCTGGCAGCCGAAGAGTTCCCTTCTTTGGACGTCGCGGAACGCAGCGCCGTATCCATTGCGCGCAGACTGCAGGATCCGCTAGCGGAGCTGGTAAAGATCGAGCCCAAGGCGATCGGCGTTGGGCAATACCAGCACGACGTCAGCCAGAAGCGGCTCGACGAATCGCTTGGCGGCGTCGTAGAATCGGCGGTTAACCATGTCGGCGTCGATGTCAATACGGCGTCTGCGTCGCTGCTGTCGTACGTAGCCGGCGTCAATGGCACCATCGCCAAAAATATCGTGAAGTACCGCGAAGAGATCGGCCGTTTCTCGAAGCGGACGCAGCTTCAAAAGGTGCCGCGGCTTGGGGCGAAGTCCTACGAGCAGTGCATCGGCTTTTTGCGCATCCCTGACGCGTCTAATCCGCTGGATCAGACCCCGATCCATCCGGAGTCGTATGCCGTCGTGGACGGGCTGTTCGCCGAGCTTGGACTGGACTTGAAGCTCATTGGCAGCGAAGAGGTCAGAAATGCCCTTCAGAACGTCGACGTTGCTTCGCTGGCTGTTAAGCTCGGCGTAGGCGCTCCGACGCTGAGAGACATCGTGGAGAGCCTTCTGCGGCCCGGTCGCGATCCCCGGGAGGAGCTGCCGCCGCCGATCTTCCATACGGATGTGCTGCAGATCGAGGACTTGAGCGCGGGTATGGAGTTGCAGGGAACGGTCCGCAACGTTATCGATTTCGGCGCATTTGTGGACATTGGCATCAAGAACGATGGACTCGTCCATATTTCGCAGCTCAGCAACAAATTCGTAAAACATCCAATGGATGTCGTCTCGGTAGGCGATACCGTTACGGTGTGGGTGCTGAGTGTCGACCTCAAAAAGGGCAGAGTCAGCCTGACGATGAGAAAGCCGGATTAACCTTCCGCGTTGTGGCGGTGCAGGGAGCAACTCCCAGGCACCGCCATTTTCTTTGAATCTCATCAGCTCATAATAAATAATCAAGTAACCAAAAGTTAGTTGATTGACAATTGTTCGTCTGGTATTTATACTGTACATTATGTGATTACAGTTACGATAACGAGGAGGACAAAACATGACTCAATTGATCGATTCTCAAGTAAAAGTCCAGACGTCGATAACAGGACATAATAATATTCCGTTTTTCCAGGTGGTAGGGGAGCGCCGCTCCGTGCGCAAATATGACAACAGCGTTCGCATTGCGGACGAGGAGCTGCTGGAGATGCTGACGATCGCGGCGAAGGCGCCGTCCTCGGCGAACATGCAGCCTTGGCGGTTCATGGTCATCACGGACGAAGAGCTGAAAGCTAAGCTGGTTCCGATCGCGTTTAACCAAAGCCAGGTTGCCGAAGCTTCGGCCGTTATCATTGTCATGGCCGATCTGGAGATGTACACGCTGGCCGACGACATCTATGGAGCTTCCGTTAAGGCAGGTTATATGTCGGAAGAAGTGAAAACAAATATGGTCGCGAACTATACAAAGATGTATTCGTCGCTGCCTGCCGACCGTCTGCGCGAGTTGGTCGCGTTCGATACGGGGCTTGTTGCCATGCAGCTTATGCTGACAGCGCGCGCCAAAGGCTACGACACGGTGCCGATGGGCGGCTACAACCGCGACGGCGTAAAGGAACTGCTCGGCATATCGGATCGTTACCTGCCGACGCTGATGCTTCCGATCGGCAAAGCGGCGTCGCCGGGCCACCCGTCCACGCGTCTGCCGATCGAGAACATCGTGTACTTTAACGGCGGCAAGATGGACTAATCACTTTTTAACTGCTCCACGACGAATAAACCCGGCCGCCCAATAAGGGAGAGCCGGGTTTTCTCGAATTATGGACGACAGGCAGATTCATTGGATAACGGTACCGCTGCCATGTTCTTTATGTCCTTGTTTGGTTCGGTAGAAATACCAGCAATCGTTCAGCAGCTTGATCTGCCTGCGGTCCTTCTGTTGAAATGCGCGCATCAGTTGGTTGCACAGCCACTGTGGCATGCGCATCGCCCTCCTCCCGGTATCGCCTGTTGTTCTATAAACATATGGCAATAGGCGAATATCCGTGCAGGTCCAACCGATATCGAGTCAGGTTAGCCAAGCTGCTCTTCTTCGTACTCCTCGTACCATTGCTCCAACTGAGCTTGCAGCGCGCGTATTTCGGTCAGAAGCGAAATCAGCGGGTAGGACTTCTCCTGTACTCCGGCAAACTCCTTTTCCAGACTATTAAGATAGTCCAGTCCGGATACGATCTTGATGGAAGAATCATGCAGCTCCACATTATCGCATTCCGCTACCGCATAAGGCAGGACGGGCACCTGGTCGGCCGTCAGCTTGTCGATCTCCTTATGCAGGCGCAAATTCAGCGCGCTAAGCTGATAAGCATGCGAAGCCGGCATCTCGACAAAGCTGATGTTCTCTTCCTGTTTCATTAACACATATCTCATGATAGCCATAAGTTCCGTGATCTCCCCTCGGTCAGTTGCCGTTCGCACGGCGTTCCTACTTGACAGTGTAGCCTATAGCCGCGTTAAAATTCAAGTAGTCAAGGAGGTTGTATCATGGATAACAATACGTTGCAGCAATGGGTAGAGCGCGTCTCGCTGGAGAGCTTCGGCAGGCCGTTCCGGCACAAGGTGACGTTTAATGGACGGCTTAAGGCAACGGGAGGACGTTACTTCACCCATACCCATCATATTGAGATCAGTCCGCATCAACTTGCCGCGTACGGGGAGGAAGAGACGGAGCGCATCATCAAGCACGAGCTTTGTCATTACCATCTGCACCTGATGAAGCGTGGTTACCGGCATCGCGACCATGACTTCCGCACGCTGCTCGCCCATGTCGGCGGCTCCAGGTACTGTCAGGCTTTGCCGGAGCGGAAAAAGATAGGGCCGGCCGCGTTTAAGTACAAGCTGATCTGCGGCGGCTGCGGAATGGAATACATGCGCAAAAGAAAGCTGGATCCCGACCGTTACGCCTGCGGAAAATGCCGGGGAAAATTAAAATTGATAGCGCTTGACAAGTCCAGGACGCCATGATAAATTATTACTTGTCACTGTTAATTTTTGATGTTCCCTGATAGCTCAGTCGGTAGAGCACTCGACTGTTAATCGAGTTGTCACAGGTTCGAGTCCTGTTCGGGGAGCCAGTTCATGGAGAAGTACCCAAGTGGCTCAAGGGGACCCTCTGCTAAGGGGTTAGACTGCGTAAGTGGTGCGAGGGTTCGAATCCCTCCTTCTCCGCCACATTCTTTTTGCCGAAGGACTCATCGCATGGCATCGAGAGGCCGAGACGTAATCGGTCTTTTTATTTTGTTCAAGTCCTTGCGGATTGAGAAATTAAGAAATTAAATCTTGCAAATGAGCAGACAAGGTGATACAATAAATCTTGTCGCAAAAAAGCGAATGTATGCGGTAATGCAGCATGTGGCCCGTTGGTCAAGGGGTTAAGACACCTCCCTTTCACGGAGGTAACAGGGGTTCGAATCCCCTACGGGTCACCATCAACCTTTTACGAAGGCGCTCTTGCGTGGAGTCGTTTCCGTTCATGAGAGCCATTAGCTCAGTTGGTAGAGCACCTGACTTTTAATCAGGGTGTCGTAGGTTCGAGTCCTACATGGCTCACCAGTTTCTTCATCCCTCGGAGAACGCTGGCATGTCAGGGTCGGTTATCAATTATAATATGCGGTAGTGGTGGAATGGCAGACACGCTATCTTGAGGGGGTAGTGGGTGTATACCCGTGGAGGTTCGAGTCCTCTCTACCGCATCCAACAAGAAGTCCTTGCGAAGCAAGGACTTCTTTCTTTTTGTTTTTGATGCATAGGAAATTATGCGACTCCAGAACTTGTGAACAAAAGGTTGAAAAATCTAACAGACACCAGCTATGGAACGCGTCAATATGCTATAATCTCTACTATGAACATTCGTGTACTGAGCATACTAATATTAATAATCACGTTGACAGTGGGATCATTGTTGACGGTCTATAACTGGTTTCAAGACCCGGAAGCCATGCCGGTGGCCGAGAAAGGAGCACTAGACGCTTCTCATTGGGATTTTACCGAGAGAGGCGTTATTTTGCTGTGCGGAGAATGGGAGTTCTATCAAGGAATGCTGTTGACGCCTGCGGACTTTAACGAACGGCCGGAGGAGCTGGGCAAGCAGCGAAAATATATGGCGGTGCCCGGGGACTGGAAAGGCATCATGTCCAGCGGAGGCAGGGATGGCGCGGGATACGGCACGTACAGGCTGGTCGTTAAGATCGGCAGGGATGACGTGTTCAGCCTGCGCGGCAAAAAAATCAGGTTGTCCAATCATGTCTACTTCGGCGGCGACGACTCCGGAGGCAGCGGCCAGCCCTCCGATCAAGCAGCTACATACATGCCAAGCAATATGCCGGTCTTCGCGACGGCGGCTTCGAAATCGGGCTATATGGATATTCTGATCCAGGTCGCGAGCTACAATAATTTGCGTGGCGGACTTGTGCAGCCGCCGGAATTCGGTCTGACGGAAGATGTCATCGCGCGCAGGGACAACTCTCGTTTAGTCGATATTTTGCTCATATCCGCGATGCTGGTGTTCGGGCTTTATTATGCGGGAATGGCCAAGCGATGGCGCAAGGAACCGTATATTATGCATTTCAGCATTTTTTGCCTGGCGATCGGCTTGTTTACTTTGATCGATAACGAAATCGTTCTCGGCTCATTCTGGCCGGATTTCCCGTTCGCATGGCTGCAGAAGCTGCTCATCATGCTTCCTTTTATATCGTTCCTCTCGTTCTCCATGTACGCCTACCGGTATCTGGGGATTCGAGAATCCAGATGGTTCCGCGGACTCCGAATATTCGGCGTGAGTTACATCTGCCTGCAGGCGGTGTTGCCAAACTCCTTCGTCTCCATGCTGTTCTATATCAACATCGTGCTGCAGGCCATCATATTCTGCGTAGTGGCGGGCGAGCTGCTGCTTGGAAGGCGGGAGAACCGCAAAGGCTTGATCTATATCGTGCTAGGCGGATCCTACTTCGTTCTTGCCTGGATTATCGGGCAAATCAGATATCAATTCGCGCTGGACAATCCTTTCTCCATGCTCATAGCGCCGCTGCTGCTCGTATTTTCCCAGTCGTTTCTGATGAGCGACCGCTTCCAGCAGGCTTTCCAGAAGAGCGAAGGCCAAACGAAACGTCTCATGGCGCAAAATCGGCAAAAGGACGAGTTCCTGGCAAAAACGTCGCGCGAGCTGCATACGCCGCTAAATGGCATTATTCACCTGTCCCAATCGCTGCTGGAGGACAAAAAAAATCCGCTGCTCGATCCCCATAGGGAAAATATTCAGCTGCTGCATGCGGTCGGACGCCGATTATCAACGCTTGTAGACGATATGATGGATTTTAATCGGATCAAATACGGAGAGACCCATCTCAAGCTTGCGCCTGTCGACGTAGCAATGATGGTTCGTTTCGTGCTGAATTCACTGGCAATCGTCCCCATCAACGATCGGGTGGAAATCCGCGATGAGCTGCCCAATATGCTGCCATTCGTAATGGCTGACGAAAACAGGCTTCGCCAAATATTATATACGCTGATCGAAAATGGGCTCAAATATACGGCCGAGGGTTATGTCGTCATCAGGGCCGTCGCGCAAGAGGACGTTATCGTCATCTCGATCGAGGATACGGGCTCCGGCATGCCGAAAGCTTATATCGACCGCTTGTTCGGCACGAAGCTGTCGCAGGAGGAGCGGGAGCTGTACGAAACGGACGGCTTCGGACTTGGCATCCGCCTTGTCAAGCAGCTGGTCGAGCTGCATGGCAGCGAACTGCAGGCCATCTCCGCCCCCGGAGAGGGCACCGTATTCTCCTTTACGCTTAATGTCGCGGCTCCGGAGATGGAATTGCAGCAGCTCTACGAGTCGGAAAGCGCGGCTGCGGAAGAAGAGTTGTTTTTTATGCCGCTTGGCAAAGAGGAGTTGGAATCGCCGTTTACCATCCTTATCGTCGATGATGACGGCGCGAGCCTCAAAATGATGATCGACGTCGTCCAATCGCTCGGTTACGCGCATGTCGCGATGCGGAGCAGCGAGGAAGCCGTGAAATGGCTGAGCGGCTCCAAACGCTCGGATCTTGCCGTCGTTGATCTGCTCATGCCTGTCGTGTCGGGACTGGATCTGTGCTCCGCGATTCGGAGCAGATATAGTCTCGCCGAGCTCCCGGTGCTTATGATGACGTCGCTCGGACATCGGGAAGACATCATCGCGGCGCTTCGCGAAGGCGCCAACGATATTATTCATAAGCCGTTCGAGCCCTCCGTGCTGAAGGCGAGAATTCAATCCTTGCTCGCCATGAAGAAATCCTCGGAGCAAGCGGTGAAGCGTGAGATGGACTTCTTGCAAGCCCAGATTACGCCACATTTTCTGTACAATAGCATGAACGCTTTGGTAGGATTAAGTTATAAGGATACGGACAAGCTGCGCGAAACCATTCATCACTTAACGACCTATCTTCGAGCCAAATTTACATTCGTTTTCAAAAAGAAGCTGATCCCGCTGGAGCATGAGCTGGAGCTGGTAAGAGCTTATCTGGAGATCGAACAGCTGCGTTTCGGCAGCAGGCTGGAGGTTCAATACGAATTGCAGGGGCATAAAAATGTATGGCTTCCGCCCTTGTCGCTTCAACCCATTGTAGAGAATGCCGTAAGACATGGAATCGGGCCCAAGCCCGAAGGAGGAACGATTCGTATCAGCTCGGCGACTTCGGGCGAAGGCGTGCGGATAACGGTTGCGGATAATGGAGTCGGCATCGAAAAGGACGACTTGGAGCGGCTGCGGGCAGGCTCGCTCGGCGGCGTAGGCGTTGCCAGCGTAAATTACAGAATGAAAACAATCTTCGGTCAACCCATCGTGATGAGAAGCGAGCTGGGGATCGGTACGGAGATGGAGCTACTCATACCGGAGGGATTCGATGCTGAAAGCGATGCTGATTGATGACGAGCAGATCGCGATTGATGTTATGGAAATATTGCTTGAACAAGAGGGCGGCGTAACGGTCTCGGGCAAGTTTTTAAATGTGCTGGAGGCGCTCGAATACGTGCAGGATCAAGGGCCTGATATTATTTTTCTGGATATCGAGATGCCGGGGCTTAGCGGGTTGAGCGCCGCCTCCGCCATCGCCGAACGTTGCCCGACTGCCCAAATCATATTCGTTACGGCTCATCAGGAGTATGCGATAGACGCATTCGAGACGGGGGCGTTCGGATATTTGCTAAAGCCGGTGTCCGCCGTCCGATTGTCGCAGACGCTGGAGAGATTTAAGAAAAAATTTGGCTCTGAGAGCCAGTACCCGGATCATGCGGAGGAGTCCGGATCCGAAGAGGGAGGCACCGGGCTGGATGAAGCCGGGGGCTCTTCGCTTGTTCTTAAGGTGATGGGCAGCATGGAGCTGTACGGCCCGCTCGGACAGTTGATTACCTGGAGGACGCGCAAAACAAAGGAATTGTTTGCCTATCTATGGCATGCGGGCGGAGAACCGGTATACCGGCTTCGACTCATGGATGATTTGTGGCCGGAGGTGCCGGTGGAGCGCGCTCAAACGCTGCTTCATACGACGATCTATAATTTGCGAAGGATTCTCAAGCAAATCGGATTCGAGGATTGCGTCCGCTTCGGAGACGAAAGATATTGGCTTCTGACGGATGACCGGATCGGCAGCGATTACGCGGAGCTGATGGCGATATTCAACCGCATTCAATTCATTACGTTGGAGCAGGGAGAGAAAATTCTTTCGTTGTATCGAGGCGACTACCTGGATACGGAATATTACGGGTGGGCGATCGCAAGACGCCAGAAGATGCGGGATGAGGCTGCACATTGTCTAAGAGCACTTGCCGAGATGGCGGATGAGCCGCTTCGCGGACTGTTCCTGCGCAAGCTGGAGGAGCTGGAGCAGGTTCAAGAGTAAAAAACGCTGGAGCTGGCAGACAGTAGCTTTAGGATGGCCCTTTAAGCTTGCGCGACAACTGGAACTTGCGTGGTTTTGAGACGTAGAAGAAGAAAGTACGAACCATTTTCGACATTTTTGCTTGATACAAGAGGAATTAGCACCATCGATAACGAATACATTAGCTCTGAAGAGGGGGGACCGGAGATGGATTGGTGGTTAATCTGGTTAATCGCTGCGGGTGCTCTGATCGTGATTGAGATGTTGACATTAACGTTCTATCTGCTGTGGCTTGGCATCGGAACGCTTGCTGCCGCCGTAGTAGCTATCGCAGCTCCTGAGGCGATATTGCTGCAGGTTATTGTCGGAAGCGTAGTTGCATTGGTGTTAACCGTGTTCACGAAGCCGCTGACCCGGCGTTTTCACAACGGCAAGGGCTTTAAGGACGCGGTGGACGATTTAGTCGGCTTGCAGGGGACCGTTGTCGAGGATATCCATCCTGATGCGCCGGGCATCGTAAAGGTTGGCAGCGAGACATGGAGCGCGAAGTCGGAAGAAGAAATCGGCAAGGGCGAGACGGTTATCGTGGTCCATAGGGGAAGCGCTTTTCTGCAAGTAAACAAATGGGGAGGTTAGTGAATCATTATGGAATGGATAATAACCTTAATTGTAATCGTATTGGCCGTCGTATTTATTGCATTATCCGTTAAAATCATACCGCAGCAAAGAGTTGGCGTCGTGGAGCGTCTCGGTAAATTCAGCAGATTGCTTACGCCGGGCATCAATATTCTAATCCCGATCATCGACCACGTGCGCACGTATCACGATCTTCGCATTCAACAGGCGAACGTGCCGCCGCAGACCGTTATTACAAAAGATAACGTACAGGTTAAGATCGATACGATTATCTTCTACCAGGTAACCGGACCGGAACAAGCGACTTACGGCATCTCTGATTATGTTTATGGCGTAAGAAACATCAGCACGGCGACGATGCGTCAGATCATCGGCAAGATGGAGCTCGACGAGACTTTGTCCGGTCGGGAAAAAATTTCGACGGATATCCGCGTCGCGCTGGACGAAGCGACCGAGAAGTGGGGCGTGCGGATCGAACGCGTAGAAGTAATCGACATTCAGCCGCCTGCCGATATTCAGGATGCGATGGACAAACAGATGAAGGCGGAGCGCAGCAAGCGCGCCATGGTTTTGGAAGCCGAAGCGGCCAAGCAGGATATGATTTTGCGCGCGGAAGGCGACAAGCAAAGTAAAATTCTGAAGGCGGAGGGCGAGAAGGAAGCCCGCATCCGCCAAGCGGAAGGCCAACGTCAAGCGCAAGAGCTGGAAGCGATGGGCGAAGCGAAAGCGATTCAATCCATTGCCGAAGCCGAGAAAAGCCGGATCGAGATGATTCGTTCGGCAGGCCTGGACGAACAGGTCTTGACGTATCGATCACTTGAAGCGCTTGGCGAAATCGCCAAAGGCCCTGCTAACAAAGTATTCATCCCGACAAGAGCCGTCGAGACGCTGGGCAGCATCGGCGCAATCGGTGAGATGCTCAAGGAGACCAAGAAGCAATAATCAAGCTGTACCGACTGCAGCCGTTTCGATAGGCCGGAGCAATATACGGCTTGGAGAAGCGGCTTCTTGACGTTCGACAGAGAGTTGTATCGGTCAAACCTTAAAATAAGCTTAAAAAACTGTGACCATTCGAGGTTTGAGCCGTACTAGTTTGTATGACTTTAAGATACGAGGGGAGAAAAGTGAATGAACTTCATGAATCAGGAACCCGGCGGCGGTGCTGCTGGACCGACGCCGGTTCCCAATCCGAATCGAAAGCCGCCGGAGATAAAGCCGGGAACCGTAAGAAATATTGTAATCGGCATCGTGGCGGTTATCGTATTGTTTTATCTGGGATCAACATCTTTTTATACGGTGCAGGAGCAAGAGCGGGCTGCCGTGCTGACATTTGGCAAATATACGCACGAGACGGGGTCCGGACTGCACTTTAAGTGGCCGAGTCCGATCCAGGAGGTGCGCATTGTGCCGGCCGAGCTGACTCAGCGTATTACGATCGGCTACCGCGAGAAAGGCAACACGGTTACACCGGTCGAAGACGAAGCCATGATGATTACCGGAGACGAGAACATCGTGTCCGCCGACGCCGTAGTCACTTGGAAGATTCACAATATCCGCAATTATTTGCATAATATTAGCGATCCCGAGCAGTTCCTTCGCAATTCCGCAAGCGCATCGATCCGATCGGTCATCGGCTCGCAGAAGCTGGATTACGCGATCACCGACGGCAAAACGGCGATTCAGGATCTTGTACGCGAGAAGCTGATCGAATTACAAAATAAATACGAGACGGGCATCCAGATTATCGACTTGAAATTCCAGGATATCGAACCTCCCGGCGGCGAAGTGGAAGAGGCGTTCCGGGCCGTAACCAACGCCAGAGAGGAAAAAAACACGAAAATAAACGTTGCGATGAAATATGAGAATGAACGGATTCCGAAAGCTCGCGGCGAGGCGCAAGCGTTGATCGAGCAGGCGGAAGCGGAGAAAAAATCCCGCGTTCTTAACGCGGAAGGCGACGTGGCCAAATTCAACGCGATTTTCAGCGAATATGTTGGCAATCCTAGCGTTACGCAAAACCGTCTCATTTTGGAAACGCTGGAGAAAATATTGCCAAACGCGCAAATTTTCATTACAAACGGCGACGGCGACACGGTTAATTACTTGCCGCTGAACGAGCTGCTTCGCAAGGAGGCTACAGGGGATGAAAACTAAACATTGGAGTATAATCGCGGCGGTCATCCTGCTGCTTATCGTCGGAGCGGGCTCCATGTTTATCGTCAAAGAAGGCGAATACAAGGTGGTGCTCCGATTTGGCGAAGCGATCCGAACGGTGAAGTCTCCTGGACTTAACTTCAAGCTCCCGTTCATCGAGAATACGACCGTGCTGCCCAAATACCAGATGACAATGGAAAGCAGCCCGGGCCAAATATTGACGAAGGACAAAAAGCCGATTATCGTCGATAACTATACGATTTGGCGTATCGTGGATCCGGAGAAGTTTATCAAGACTGTTCATAATGTCAGCGGCGGAACGCAGCGCATCGACGAGGCGGTCTACAACTCCGTCAGACGGAAGCTGTCCGAAGTGAATTACGATGCCATCATTAGCGAGAACACCGAAAGAGGCAATATTAATGATGAAATCACAAACGATGTGATTACGACATTGCAGCGCGACGATTATGGCATCCAGATCGTTGACGTACGCATCAAACGGACGGATTTGCCCGAAGGAAACAAACAAAGCGTATATAACCGCATGATTTCGGACCGCGAATCCATGGCGGCCAGATACTTGTCGGAGGGCGACGAGGAGTCGCGCAAAATGACGTCCAAGGCGGATCGTACCGCGAACGAGCTATTGGCGCAGGCTGAGGCGGATGCCAAAAAAATCGTTGCGGAAGGCGAAAAAGAAGCAGCGGTTATCTACAACAAAGCGTATGGCAAGGATCCGCAATTCTACAATTTGTACAGAACGCTGGAGAGCTACATCGTGACCATGAAGAACCAGCCGGTTATTATGATGCCGATCGATTCGCCTTATGCGAAGATCCTGCTGGGACAATAAGAGCAACATTAGCGAAAAAAGTTAAATCCGTATAGTTCATCGTACAGTCCAACATAGATTCACCTCATACAGTAATAATGAGGTGAATCTATTGTCTGTTAAGAGATATGCTAGTCGTAGAATCAGGGGCAAACTTAAAGTATGCCGATATCTGGAGAACGATAGCGCGACCCGGCGCATGGTACCCGATACGGAATCGTATAGTCTTGCGAATATGCGCAAACTGGCCAAACGCTATAACTCCTTGTATATCAAGCCGGATGTAGGTTCGCTTGGAATCGGGATATCTAAGCTCTCGCGGCAGAACGGCGGTTACCTGCTAAAGGAAACGTCGAGCAAGTCGCAGAGGTCGGGAAGCTTAGGGACGCTGGAAGCCGCTTACCGCCATCTAAAGGCAAAAGGGCGCGGCAAGCTGATCGTCCAGCAGGCAATCAAGCTGGATAAAGTGGATGGCAAGCCGTACGATATACGTGCGATGGTGCAGCGGAAGCCGGGAGGCGCATGGACATGTACCGGCTTTATCGTGAAAGTGGGCGGCAAAGGCATGATCGTCACCAACTATTATCAAGGCGGCGCTGTCTGGAAGCTTCGGAAGCTTCACAGGAGGCTTGGGCTGAATGCGCAAGAGAGCAACTATCGGGAAGAGCAATTGCGCTCCGAGGCGATCACGATCGCAAAGACGTTAAGCGCGAGACAATCCGGCATGCGGGAGATGGGCATCGATTTCGCAAGAGATCGCGGCGGAAAGTTGTGGATACTGGAGGTCAACTCCAATCATCCGCAGTTCCACCCTTTTAAGGCGATCGACCGAAAGGCCTACGATCGAATAAAGGAATATGCCGCATCATACGGCAGATATGACGCCAAGTGAATATAAGCTGACAACCGCGGACCTGGAGGTTCGCGGTTTTTATATTGCCAGGAAAATAAGAGTTGATAAACTAACGTCATTAGTTTATCATTAAACTAATATCATTAGTTTTATTGGAGGGCAACCCTATGAGAATAACTAAAGGAAACGGATTCGTACAGCTGACTTACTTGCCTAACCTGTTCCCAGTGAATTGTTATCTGGTAGAGGAAGACGACGGATTTACACTAGTGGACGCAGCATTGCCGAACAATGCGAAGGCTATTCTTCATGCGGCGGATCAACTGGGTAAACCAATCAAACGTATTGTGCTCACTCATGCGCATGATGATCATGTCGGCGCGCTGGATGCGATCAAAGCGAGCGATGGAAACATCGACGTATATATATCAAAGAGGGATTCGCGTCTTCTGGCCGGAGACAGGTCGCTTGCGGCCGACGAACCTCAAACGCCAATCCGGGGCGGCGTTCCGAAGGCCGTAAAGACTAGACCCGATGTGCTGCTGCAAGACGGCGACAAGATCGGGTCTCTGCTTGCAATAGCAGCAGGTGGACATACGCCGGGCTCCATGGCCTTTCTCGACGAACGAACGGGATTGCTTATCGCGGGAGACGCATTCCATACACGAGGAGGGGTAACGGTCACAAGCCGCATGCGATGGTCCTTCCCGTTTCCCGCTTTGGCAACTTGGAATGCCGAGGCTAGTCTTGCTTCCGCCAAGCGGCTTGCGGATTGTAAGCCCGCCATTCTGGCGGCAGGACACGGCAATCTCATAGAACAGCCTGTGGATGCGATGCTCGCGGCAATTGCCGATGCCGAGCAAGCCTGGATACGGAAGGGGAAGGGAGCATAATATGACGCCGAGAAAAGGACTGCAGCTCGAGACGATCCTGAACACGGCTGCTGCCATAGCTGACACAAAAGGTTTGGAGCAGGTTACGCTGGCTTCGGTGGCGGCAGAACTGGGCGTTCGATCGCCTTCGCTCTACAATCATGTCAATGGATTGCCGGAGCTGAAGGAATTGCTTGCGACGAGAGGGCTGAAGTTGCTAAACGATAGGTTCGCCGCAGCGGAAAAGGGAGCACCGAAGGGGGAGCGTTTGCTCGCTTATGCAGATGCTTATCTTGCTTTCGCCGAAGAATGTCCGGGATTGTACGAATTGACGTTGAAGTCGCCTGCGGGAGGTACGGACTTGCAGCAGGAATTGGCGAGCAGCCTTGTCGCAAAAATGATCGAGGCGATGCAAACTTTGGGCATCCGCGGAGAAGAAGCGATTCATGCGGTTAGGGGGTTCCGCAGCCTTCTGCACGGCGCAAGTATCGGACAGAAGGGCGGATTCGGGATGCCGGTAGATGTAAAAGCCAGCATCCATTTCGTATTAAACAGCTATATAAGAGGTTTAGTAGTTGCAGTGGACGAGAGCAGCCGCACCGATTAGACCTGCATCCTGCCGGAGCTTGGCCGGTACGATGACGGTCTCTCTGCCGCTGGGATTTAAGGCATGGGCGGCAACGTATGAACGCACGGCGGAAAATAGAGGTTCGCCTACTTGAGAGACGCCTCCTCCGATAACGATCTTGGAAGGATCAAGCAGGTTGATTAGCGACACGCAGCCCATACCGATATAAGTGTATACTTTCTCGATCAACGGAGATATAACCGGATCGCCTTGCGCCGCGAGGTCAAAGGCTTCTTTGGAAGTAATCTCTTTGCCAAGCAGCTCGCTGGCTTGCTTCGCAATGGCGGTGCCGGAAGCCAGCAGCTCCCAAAAACCGGAAGCTTGGTCCTTGGCGATTGGTCCTTGCGGATGTACGATCAAAAATCCGGCATCCCCGGCATTGCCCGTCGAACCCGTAATCAGCTTCCCGTGCAAGTAGATGCCAGCCCCAATGCCCGTGCTGATCGTAATAAAGATGAAGTGGTCGGCGTCTTGAGCGGCGCCGACCCACTTCTCGGCGAGCGTTGCGGCGGTCGCGTCGTTCTCCATGCGGATGGGGAGGGGCAGCAGCTCGGCTAGCCGTTCGACGACGGGATAATCCCACCAGCTCTTTAGATTGGGCGGGCAGGTCAGACGGCCTGTCTTCGTATTAAGCGGTCCAGGGGCGCCGACTCCTATCCCTTTCAACTGATTAAGGGCTAAACCCTGTTCATTGGCAAGCTTATTTACGACGTCTGCCACCTGGCCCAGCATCTCTCCCGGCTCCAGGGAGAGATCGGTTTTCAGCGAACTTTTGGCGATAACTTCCCCGTTCTGGGCTATGAGCCCGATTGCGATCTTGGTGCCTCCGATGTCAATTCCTACGGCAATGTTGTTCATGTTCAATTCCCCCAACTAAGATTGCGAATACAAAAATTCGAAAAGTTCGAGCTCAAACTCTATAATCACCAGTCTATCATATCGGGAGGAACGGGGAAATCATTGGCGCGAAAAAGCGATGCCCGGACGTGCAAAGTTCTTCTGTACAAAGAATCGGTAGTGTAGTAAGATCGGGTCGAATGAGACATTATGAGTAGAGGATCCTTTGCCCGCGCAGAGGGTCCTCCGTCCGTTCCGACAACTATGCGAAGAAGGTATCGATCAGATATGGCACGGATCCAGAGGAAAGAGTATCAGACGATTAGGCTCGGCATGCCCATGACGGCAAGGGTGTGGCGAAATCTGCGCGTCGACGTGGGCGCAACCGTGTTATTCAGCATGTTCAACGTTGTCATGAATCAATTCTACATTGCATTTGCACTTCAACAGGGAGCGGATAAATTGCAGGTTGGACTGCTTGCGGCTGCCCCTGCCGTCGGACTCATTTTCTCTCCGTTATGGGCCAGTTGGATCGAAAAAGCGGATAATCCCAAGCCGTTCATCATTATTCCCAACGCCGTCGGGCGCATGCTGCTGCTATTGCCCGCATTCCTTCCCGAACCGGGCATATATGTAGCAGCGGCCATGATGTTCCAACTGTTGATGGGCATTCAGGCGCCGGCTTACGCATCGCTGGTGTCCCGGATGTACCCTAATGAAATTCGGGGACGGCTGATGGGTTATGTACGTGTTTCCATGGGAGTGCTGATGATTCCTCTTGCTTATTTGGTAGGCAGTTGGGCGGAAGCGCATGGACCAACCGGTCCGCTCATAGCCGCCTCTCTTATGGGCGTCCTGTCGATCGGATTGTTTAATACGCTTAAATTATCGAAAAAGCGCATTTCGATCGTTTCAGGCGGGGGGCAAGAGGGAGATGAGTTTGCGCAAAAAGCGGATAATCGGAGGAAACGGCCAAGCTTTGACTTCAAGGAGCAGTGGAAGCTTGTCAGGCACAACCGAACGCTAGGCGTCTTCCTGCTGGCAACCACGTTCGCCGGGTTCGGGAACATGTTCGCCATTCCGCTGTATCAGATCATTCAGGTGAACGTGCTGGAGCTGTCCAATATCCAGATCGGATATGCAAGGGTTGCCTATTATACGGCGCTGCTGCTTACATTCTTGATTGCGGGCATGATGATCGACAGATTTCCCATTAAGTATACCCTGATGGTTGGCATCAGCGCTTATGCAATCGTTCCGATGTTATATGGAATATGGGGAACTTATTCCGTAGTATTGGCAGGCAACGCCATACAAGGCATTGGAGACGCCATTTGGGATATTGGCATTCTTGCCTTTGTCTTTCGCCTGGCGCCGGGACGGGAGGCGATGGTATTCGGCATCCATTTGATGTCGTTCGGAATCAGGGGAACGATTGGACCTTTGCTAGGCACGAGCCTCACGTCCGACATATCCATGAGCGCCTTGCTCATTGCGGCTTCGATCTGCGGCTGGATCGGAACATGGTTGTTTATGTGGGGCAACCGGGGCAAGACGCATAGTCTCTGATCTAGATGATAACAAGAAAGAGACGAAACGGGCAACGGAGGCCTGTTTCGTCTCTTTCTTGTGGGGCATGTAAACGCCGACGGACATCAGTACAACGATATCGTAAGCGTATCCCGCTCGTACAAGGAATGCAGCGTTGCTTCGCTGCCGATAATTTCGACGCTTATCAGCGAGCTGATACATTTTTTAAGCGCGTTTTTTCCGGTGGTCAGCTTCCTGTTAAGTACAGTAGACAATTTGTCGATTGCTTGCCTATTCGTATCGGTTAAGTAAACGGGTATGGTTTTATTCTGAAATAACAGCATGGTTTTCATTATGGACAACCTCCATCCTATGACGGATATATTAGCCATTAGCGCAAAAAGTCGAAATGGCTATCGTTTTTCCTAGTGTAAAGGACAATTCTTAAATGTTTATTAAAAAAAAGTGATGAAATGGTTACAATCTTCTCATAATTCGGTAAATGACGTAATCAATGTGTTTACAGTATAACGTAATCATTACATTTTGCAATAGGATGGAGAAAAAACATGCATATGTTCTCGCCCGGCAGCCATCATACATGGATACGAAGCGAGCCAGAAGACAAAATCGCATAAAAATAAGCTAATATGCCAACTGTTTTTTGTTCCATAAGATGTATATAATGATAGAGGTTGTACAAGCACAAAGTTAAGAGATGACAAATCCATATAAAAGGAGAGCGGTATGATGAAACGGATGGGCATTGGCTTGCAAATGTACACGCTTCGTGACGTAACGGCCACAGATTTCGAGGGAACGCTCCGCAAGGTTGCTGCAATGGGATATGAAGGCGTAGAATTCGCCGGCTACGGCGGGATTGAGGCGGAGTCTTTGCGTGATCTGCTGCAAGAGCTGAAGCTTACGGCAATCGGAAGCCACATCAGTTTGCAGGCGCTGGATACGAATCTGGAGAATGAAATCGCTTTCCTGAAAACGATTGGCGCGAATTACGCAATCTGCCCATGGTTGCCGCTCGAGGAGCGCGACTCGGAGTCTTGGCGGGGCCATCTCGTGAAATTCGAGCAGTTCGGCAAACGATTCCGCGAGGAAGGAATTACGTTCGCTTATCATAACCACGATTTCGAATTCGAAGTGGAGATCGACGGCGAGATCGTATTCGACGCCCTTTATGCGCGTATTGCCCCCGAGCACCTGCAAGTAGAGATGGACATTGGCTGGGTGCAATATTCCGGCAAGGATCCGCTTGCTTATATTAAGAAGTATACCGACCGTCTGCCGCTTCTTCATCTAAAGGACTTCCGTGCGGGCGAGAAGGGTAAAGGCATCGACACCGTGGAGCTGGGGCGGGGCGATTTGCCGCTTGTGCCGATTATCGGCGCAGCATCAGAAGCCAACGTCGAATGGCTCATCGTCGAGCAAGACACTTGCGCGAATCCGCCGTTGGAATCCGTTGCGGAAAGCATGGAGTGGCTGAAAAATAATTATCTGAACCAATTCTAATTAGAAAGTTATTATTAGATCGTGTTCAAAAAGTCCGATTTTCAGTACCGAGAAGGTTGGATGAAGAGTAGGGACTGAGGAGCGGAGCGTAGTGGAAGCTACGTGAGCACCGGAAGTGCCGGCTGAATTCAAGATTCGATGTCGATATACTTCCCGAGTTACTTCGTAATCAAAATTGGACTTTTTGAACCACCACTTATAGAAAGCAGGGGAAATCATTGTCTAAAGTTCGAGTAGCCGTCATTGGCTGTGGTTCCATCTCCAAATATCGTCATATTCCCGAATATGCTGCACACGCCGACGTAGAGCTTGTCGCTTTCGTCGATCCCATTATCGAACGTGCAGAAGAGTACGTAGCCAAACATGGCGGCAAGGCTTTCTCCGATTATGAGACGATGCTGGCTGAAGTAAAGCCGGACGCTGTCAGCGTATGTACGCCTAACGCGTTCCACGCGCCGATGTCGATCGCGGCTGCCAACGCCGGAGCTCACGTGCTTGTAGAAAAGCCGATGGCTGCAACGGACGCCGAAGCGGAAGCGATGATTCAAGCGGCTAAAAGCAATGGCGTCAATCTGATGGTTGGCCACAACCAACGGTTCATGCCTCCGCATGTGAAGGCTAAACAAATTCTTGAATCCGGCATTCTGGGCAAAGTGCTGACGTTCCGTACTTCGTTCGGCCATCCGGGTCCTGACGCTTGGAGCATTGATGGCGCGAGCAGCTGGTTCTTCCGCAAGGATGAAGCGATCATGGGCGCCATGGGCGATCTCGGCGTACACAAATCCGACTTGATCCGTTGGCTGCTAAATGACGAAGTGGCGGAAATCGCGGCTCTCGTAGGCACGCTCGACAAGAAGGGGACGGCAGTCGACGACAACGCTTCGTGTGTGCTTCGTATGGAGAGCGGCGTGATCGGCACGCTCGTAGCAAGCTGGACGTATTACAGAGGCGAAGACAACAGCACGATCCTCTGGTGCGAGAACGGCGTTATGAAAATCGGTACGCATCCGGACGATCAAGTTATCGTTGAGCTGCGCAACGGTTCAGTCGAGAAACATAAAGTAGGCGCTATCTCTACGAACGACAAACAAGAGTCAAGCGGTGTTGTAGATGCGTTCCTGACGAGCATTCTGACGAAATCGACGCCTGCTGTTTCCGGAGAAGACGGACGCAAATCGCTTAAGGTAATCCTGTGCGCGTTCGAATCCCAAGCAACGGGTCAATTCATTAAAGTAAACAACTAGTTTTCGGTATAGCTGAAGATCTCCGCATGTCCTCCGTGGCATGTTTCGGAGGTCTTCTTTTTTTATGTTTAAAGCACAAATACGAGATTTGTTGCGCAATGAGTAGATTCTAATAAAGCAGGCGGGACAATGGATTGCTCCCTTTTTTGTGTCGAATGGCAATTATTGTGTCATGAAGTGGTTATCCCCTCATGCTAAGATAAGGGACGTCGGAAGGATATCCGAACAATTCTAGCAGAATTAGGAGGAATTGATTTATGAGAAAGCAATCCATTCGGATCGGGGTAGCAAGCCTGTTGGCGGCTACGATGATCGGTACAGGTTTTGCCGTGCCGAAGGCGGACGCTGCAGCCGGAGATAACGGTTTCAAGATGCAATTGAACTACATCAATTACACACTAATTAACGATATAGCGTCCAAATATGGCATCGACCTTAACAAAATCAACTTTTCGTACAATGGGATCGTCATTAAGTGGCCAGGTGATGTAACGAAGCCGACTCCGGCTCCAACGGCTAATCCGACTACCGCGCCAAAGCCGACCGTAACGCCGGCTCCTACAGCGAAGCCGACTCCTGCTCCGACCGTTGCTCCTACGAAAGCGCCGACGAAGACGCCTGCACCTACGGTGAAGCCGACTCCAGCGCCGACAACCGGCACAGGAATGGGAGAGTTTCAAACGCAGGTTGTCACATTAGTCAACCAAGAGCGTGCGAAGGTTGGTCTTAAAGCATTACAGACTGACGCTTTGTTGAACAAAGTAGCAACGGAGAAGGCAAGAGACATGGACGTAAATAACTACTTCAGCCATACTTCGCCGACTTACGGCTCGCCATTCGACATGATGAGATCCTTTGGCGTCACTTACAGATCAGCGGGCGAGAACATTGCTTCCGGTCAGCCAACTCCGGCACGGGTTATGCAGGATTGGATGAACAGCCCTGGTCATAGAGCTAATATCCTGAATGCGAGCTTTACGAAGATTGGCGTGGGATACGTAAATGGTGAATGGGTGCAAATGTTTACTGGCTAGTCTTTAAGTTTCGTATTTCGTGATGTGATTCCATGCGGCTTGAGGGAGAGACTGGCCATTGATAGCGGCCTCTCTCCGTCGGCGGCAAATCATTTTTTGGAGGTACAACGTTTTGAACAAATGGATGTTGACTACTTTGACTACTGTTGCATTAACTTGTGCTACAACCCTATTCGCAGGCAACGCGCAAGCTGCGGAACAAACACATAAGATTGAACCCAATGATACATTTTGGCAAATTTCGTTACAATACAAAGTGCCTCTTAAGAAACTAATGAGTGCAAACGATACTATGGTTGCGGATCAACTGCAAATCGGATCCGAGATGGTCATTCCCGGTCAGGACGTTGTTGCCTTAAGCAAAGAGGCCGCTCCCGTACCTGCTCAAAAGGAAGCAGCGCCTGCTGCGATGACGGTAACAGCGCCCGGCGGCACGAAGCATATCTACAAAAAAGAACTGCAGGTAAAAGCGACGGCTTATACGGCGGCGGCATCGGAAAATGGCAAATGGGGAGCAGTGGATTACTTCGGCAATAATCTCAAGGTTGGCACAATTGCCGTTGACCCTAAAATGATTCCGCTTGGAACGAAATTATTCGTAAAAGGGTACAGCTACAATGGCTTGCCAGCAGGCGGCATGATCGCTACCGCAACGGATATAGGGGGTTCCATCAAGGGCAACCGTATCGATATCTTTGTTCCCGGAACGACTCAGCAAGCCAAAAAGTTCGGATTCCAAGATGTAACGGTATATATCCTGCAATAATGAATGAGCGCTCCTTTGACGGAGCGCTTTTGTTCTTTACGGGAAATCCGGAATTAACGATACGCCCGCTTGCCTAAAAGCTCGGGCAACGTCACCATTTCATACCCTTTGCCTTGCAGGGATTCGATCAGAACAGGCAGTGCATGGATTGTTCCATCCAAGCTTTGTCCTTCTCCCCCGCCTGCATGCTGTAAAATAATCGAACCGGGCTGCAACGTTTTGCGGATATTTGCAAGCACCCTTGCGCTGGAAGGATTCCTTCTCCAATCCTCGGAATCGACATCCCAGTTCACGATCGTATAACCGGAGCCTTTACTCCAACGAATCTGCTGCGGGAGCAGCTCGCCGTAAGGCGGGCGGATCAAGAGCGGCGTTACGCCGGCGATCCGTTTAATGACGCCATCCGTCTGCCAGATTTGATGCTGGACTTTGCTCAGCGGCAGCTTGGAGAAGACGGGATGATTGTAGGAGTGATTGCCGATGATATGGCCTTCGCTAATAATTCTACGGACCAAATCCGGATGTTTGGATGCCCTCTCTCCTACAACAAAGAAGGTGGCGCAAATCCGATAGCGGGACAACACATCCAAAATCTGAGGCGTGACCCGTGGATCCGGCGCATCGTCGAACGTCAGCGCTACACGTTTGAGGTTGCGTGGACCGTTTAACAAAAAGGCATTCGGGTACTGCTTATGCAAGGAGACCCATGACATATCCACTTTCTGGGCTGCAGGCCGTCTACGTTGCCTTTGTTTTTGCTTCTGTCCCCGCTTCTGCTGCGGTCTGTTCTTTTGCTTCGCTTTTACTGCAGCGTTTTGTTTGCTTTGTTGTTGTGGCGCAGCTTCGGCAGCTGACCTGGAAGGTACGGCTGAAAATAGGAGCGCGGTGATTGTTGCGGCTGCGACAGCGAGTTTCCCATATTTGATAATCAATCAGGTTCATCCGTTCTTCTGTAATGTTTGCAGCTTGTTGGCATGGTGTATGGGGTAGGTTCCCCGCAGCTCGGTTCCTTCATACGTCTCGCAAGCGATTATCTGGCAAAAGAAAAAGCACCCGGTCTGGGTGCTGAGTAGGATAAGCAAGCCGTATTATTTCATCTTGAATACTTGAATCGTGCGCTGCAGCTGCGTCGCCATGGACAACATGCGTTCGGTCTCTTGTACGACGGCTTGAACGGATGCGATCTGCTCGTTCATGGAGGCGGATACTTGTTCTGTGCCGGCAGCGGACTGCTGAGTAATCGCCGAGATGTTCTGGATCGCTCCGGAGATTTGGCGAGCGCTCTCCAGCATGGCATCGCTCTCTTGCGAGAACGCGTAAATTTGATTCGTAATAAATTGAATGCTTTGCTCGATCTCCTGGAATATCTGTTCGGACTGGCGAATGTGCTCGCTCTGCAGCTTAACGACATCTTCGTTAACCTTCATATTATTGATGGCGAGTCGAATGCCTTCATCAATGCTCTTTACGAGCGTGAATACCTGCTTCGTCGAAGACGTCGATTCCTCGGCCAGCTTGCGAACCTCTTGAGCTACAACAGCAAAGCCGCGGCCATGCTCGCCTGCCCGTGCCGCTTCGATGGAAGCGTTTAGGGACAGCAGATTGGTTTGTTCGGCGATATCGGAGATCGTAGTCGTAATGGCGGATATGCCTTGCGCCTTGCGAGCAAGTTCTTCAATCGTAGCGGATACTTGCGCAGTGGCGTCAATGTTGCGCTGCATGCCTTCCGCTTGAATCTCCAATGCTTCCCTGCCTCGTCCCACGATGGCGATCGTTTGATCGGAGCGCGCATTCATTTCTTTGGTGGAATGGGCGTAGGCTCCAACCTTTTCCTCGATCTCGTTAATGGAATTGCTCATATCCGAGACGTCCTCGGAAATTTCGTTCGCTCCTGTAGCGAGCTCCCCTGCAGAAGCGGCAACTTGTTCCATGGCGGTCTGAATGCTGTTGTTTTTATCGAATATGCCACGACTTGTTTCGGCTACGTGACGAATGATGTTGGAAGTCTCTGTTAGAATATCGCGAAGCTTGTCAACCATGCTGTTAAAGGAGTGACCCAGTTCTCCAGCTCCGGAGTTGGCTGACATATCGATCTTTTGGGTGAAATCTCCCTTTGCAATCCGATAAGCCGCGCCGGAGATCTCGTCGTAAGATCCCGTAATGGCCTTGTCCACGAATACAATGGTAGGATATGCGGCAATTGCAAGCACGATTGAAATCAGGATCATTGCAAGCAGCGGGCCGCTTGCGAGCGCTGTCGTAAGAATCGCAATAATGGCAAATAGCGCTAAATTGAAATACGTCGTTATTACTAGTTTATTGCGCACCGAAAGCGAGTAGTACCATTGGATCATTATGTAAGCGCTCCTTTTATTAGAATAACCACATTATAACATTGGACCCGAATTTGGTCTATAATTGTCGACCTAATAAATGAAATGCAATTATGATACTTTATACTCAGCTATGTAGGACATTCAGCGCAATTGAAATTTCGGAAATTACCAAGTATTTTTTCGGTGATGAAAATAATGGACAATGTTACCATTAATGACAATTCGATGTTTTATTTCGTCAGATGGTGTCGAAGCAGCAGGTGAGAATGTCGAAACACTAAAGGAGGTTATCGAGTATGGAAATGGTATCTTTGGCAAGACAAGTAGACTTCGTATTCAGGCAGTTGGAGGGTGAGCTGACGAATGCGGCAGCCGGTACCGTGCAGATTTGCATTCGCAATAATGCAGTGGGAAAGTTCGGGATGAAACATCATCCTATCGAAAGCAGGGACGGCAAGCTTGAAGGCAAGGACAGGGGGTTAACGCAGGAGCAGGTACAAGCATTCCGTCAGCTGGCAATCGAAGCATTGAAATACAGGAGGGATTGGACGCATGGCGAAATTTTATATGATTTTGCAGTGAAACCCAGCAGCAATACGTGGTCGGCAAGCGTCTTGTACGAATCTAATTACAATATGGCTGCATGGAACAGCCGCTACACCCCTCAAAGATTGGCTTGACGGTATCTTTTGGAGGGAATCCGAGTAGGACGGCTGGCCTAACATCAATGAACCCTGCGGGCGGAAGTAATCGCAAGGTTGCGATGCGGAACCAGCCGTCGATGAAGCAATGTTCCCTTAGGATCCGAATTCCAGATCGGGATACACATATGGAGAAGCAGGAGCCGGAATCCGTTCGATTTTGGTCAATTCAACCGTAAGTATCTCGTTCTCCATATAATTCGAGATAGCTAGCTTTCCCGTGCCCTTGACCCAGTCGTCTTCGGCGTACTCGTTAGCTTTAGGCCATGTCGTCATCAGACCGTAAGGAAGCGCGTCGGCCGAGCAGCAATTCATGGCGAACCGGCTGATCGCCATTCGATCTTCTCCCATTTCTTCCTCGCGATAGATGAAGCCGCTTATTTCGATTTCTTTGCCCATAAACGCGTCGCGATACAAATCAAGCGCGGTCAACGTTTCGATGAATCGGCTCTCCGGGACCACGATGAGGGGCCGTTCGTACAGCTGCTTGGCGAGCCTGGCGTGATCGACCGTATATTCGTCATAGGGGAACAGCTCGTTCAGGGTATTGTCGTTATTATTGCCCGAGCTGCCTTTTGTTGACAACGAAACGGGATCCGAGCTTGTCTCTGTCGCAGACCGCGAAATCATTTCGTTGCCCGTGAAGCTCATTCCCTTCTTCGCGGCCAGTGCGCTGCCCAAAGTACCGGTAGGGGTCAGGAAGCCCAAAGCCAAAGGAAGGATAAAGAGACTGTAAACGAAGATGTTTTTTGTCCTCGACGAAGAATGTTGATGATTGCAATCGCAATCCGCGGCTTGCGATTTTCTGCGCGCTTTGAGCGCAGCGTACAGCTGGTAGATGGCGGCCGCATATAATCCTATTGCTGACAACTTCACGAGCAGCTCCATTTTCGGAGCGATAAACAGCGTCATGTCGCCCGTGCGGAACAAATAGACGATTAACATGGCGAAGCCGGCAAGAAGCAGGAATCGGATAAGATGCTGGGTCGTCGTCATAGAATCACCTCGGCTATGAGAGTTGCGGCTACGGTCAGTACAGCGGTAAGCGCTATAAGCAAGGCGACAATCCGGAGCTTGAAAGTGGACATCAGCATTAGCGTATTTTTGAAATCGACCATGGGACCGAATACCAGGAAGGCAAGAAGCGGTCCCGGCTGGAAGATGCCGTTGAACGAAGCAGCGATAAAGGCGTCGGATGTAGAGCAAATGGAAAGAATAAATGCAAAAGCCATCATGAACGGATAAGCAAACATGGGCTCGCCCGCGAAGCCGACCAATACGTCTCTGCCTACGACCGTCTGAATCACGGCTGTTAGCAACGCGCCGATAAGCAGGTACTGTCCCATCTCAAAAAATTCTTCGGAAGCATGCGACATCGTCGAGGAAATTTTGCTTCTGATCCGCCCCTTCTTAACGTAAATAGTGTTATGTGGATGGGGATTAGGCTGAACATGATCATGTGCATGAACGTTAACATCATGATGAAAGTGGGAGACGCCTTTAGCGGCATGTCTGCCATCTGTCCGCAATGGGCTTTGTTTCATAAACCTGGACAGCAGTAGACCAATCAAAACAGCGATGACAAACGCCGCGATCATGCGGGCGTATGCGATCTCCGGGCTTGTACGAAACGCCATGAAGGTAGACGAGAACACAATGGGGTTTACGATGGGTCCTGCAAGCAGATATACGATTCCTATATAAGCCGGCATCCCCTTGCGAATCAATCGTCTGACGACAGGGATCATCCCGCATTCGCATAAGGGAAAGAAAATACCCAACAGTCCTCCGACCAGGACGCCGGCAACGGGGGTGCGAGGCATCATACGGCGAATCATCTCATCCGTAACGAATACTTGTAGCAGCGCGGAGAACAAGATACCGAGCAAGATGAACGGGAATGCTTCCAAAATAATGCTGATAAATAAAATTTTGAAGGATTGAAAATTGGCAGGATTCAATATGACGTCCCATGCAACGGCCGGCAGCTCGCGATTCGTCGCAATTAGGAAAATCATGATCAAACAGCCGATTGCCAAAGCAGGCGTGCCTATCCGGAATAATGTGGTTCGCATATGTACATCCTTCCTCTTCGCGATTAATTAGTAATGATTACGATATGGAATGATACTCATACTATAACCTATGCGAAAAAGTCTGTCGATAGGACAACCATTTGGAAGTAAAAATGGAGAAGGCTTATTCCCCGTTACGGGCCTTCTCCGCCTTGCGTCGAAGCTTTGCTTTTACGATAAAGCCTGCCCCTATGCTAAAGAGCGACAGCATGCCGAACAACAGGACGAACCAACCGTTATAACTGATGGATATCGCCGTCGCGCTCATGAACAAAATGGACAATACGGCAAAAAACATGGACAATGTTTTGGACATAATAGAAACTCTCCTTGACGCTTTGAAACAGCGTAAAATATTTTTTAAGCTTGCAGCATAGTTTGCGGAGATGTGCACATAATAAGTTTGCAAGCTTGCAACACACCAACAAGTGCAGAGGACGAAAGGAGAATACCTGATGTCACGTAGCAACCAACTTATTGTCCCACAAGCATCGCAAGCACTGGAGCAATTAAAACTTGAGGCAGCACAGGAATTGGGCGTTCAAATTCCGGCAGATGGCTATTATGGTAATGTAACCAGCCGCGATGCAGGTTCGCTTGGCGGTTATATCACAAAGAAGCTTGTCCAAATCGCCGAGCAACAATTGTCCGGTGGAAACCGTTAAGCGATTATTATACACAAGCGATCGTCAGAGACCCAAGGGGAACCTTGGGTTTTTTTATTTGTGGGAAGTTATGCGATTTCCAAACTTGTGGAAAGTAAGCAAGTTCCATGTGCAGATAAAAACGGTTGAAAAATCGAACGGATCTCAGCGGCACTTTTTGCTCTTTGATACATATCTGGCTCGAGTAGCCCCAATGAAACATAAAAATCCATTCGTTCACGTTACTCGCCTGTTCTTGCCCCCGGCTTAGCACAATAAAGCGGATTTTTCTACTATAATGGACCGTTTGCCCCCGACTGAGCACAATAAAGCTGATTTTTCCGCTATAATAATCCGTTTCCGATGACGCTATTTGGTGCAATTCCGCCCTATGCGGTTTTGACGGAAGTAAGGTCGTCTGTGTCCGTTACAATTTGAACAGGCCCCATTTTTGCGAAATAGCGACTGTGGTGTGGATTACGATCAGCCTTTACTTAACTAAGCTGCCGTCCACAATGAATCGACAGCCTCTGTTTGTCCGTTAGATTTTCTAAAACCTAAAAAAACGAAAATAGCGTCATTTATGTCCGATAGCCGGAAGTGACTTGGAAAGCCCCTAAATAAAAGCCCCTTACCATTGTGGGGGAAGGGGCATGCTTAAGTCAATCACCCGTCTTCGCTCTTGCCGAAGACATAAGACGTAAGTCGTTAATACATTAATACGTATCCATGCGCAGCCGCTTCATCAATCGCTCGTCGCTCAGCCAGCCCACATAAGAGCCTACTGTCTCGTATTGCTTGTTCATAAGAAGTACGGCGACGAAAGGATATTGCTTGCGGTGACGGTACCTGACATCGCACCATCGGACTTCATATCCCCAGGAGTGCTCCTTGACATCGGCGCAAGCAAAGCTTGTAAAGTAAAGGAAAGAACGGATGGCCGCATCGTTCTTGGACTTCTCGACTGCAGGATGGCTGGAGCACCGTACCTTGTCGACCCAACTAAGCTTGCTCCCCCTTAAATTGCCGACGTAGAACGTGCCGTCCTCGCTATGCTTGACGATATTCCAGATTGACATCGAGATGGTCGGAATAGCGAAATACGAATCGTTGGGCCGATGGCTTGCATCAAGCGTTCGAAGTCTGCGGACCGTTGCTTTAGCAGCTAACGTCCGCCAGACGTAATAACCGGCAAGGAACAGGTACATGACCGGAAACAGAATAGCGGGATTTACGAGACCCGTTGCCCACAGTAAAATGGCTATCAGGTGGGCAGAAAAAATGAGAGGGTCAAAAATATGGATAATGTTCCAGGAAATCCATTTCTCATTGAATGGACGCATGGCTTGGGTGCCGTATGCATTAAACAAATCGGTGAATACATGAAGAACGACCGACAGCAGTACCCATCCTCCGACGTGCAGCCAAGGCAGGCTCCCTCTGTAGAGCAGCTGAAGAATCAGGATGATCGCTGCCGACCATATCAGAATGGCCGGAATGGAGTGCGAAAGTCCCCGATGGTTGCGAATGTAGCATGCGTTCCCCTTGAGTCTGAGCAGATTGTCGAGATCGGGAGCTTGGGACCCCGCGACCGTGCCGAGCAGCACGGCAGTGTGAACGACTGGACTTGCGGCGACAACGGGATCTACCGCGGCGAGACCGGCCAAGCCGATACCCATTACCAAATGTGTTCCTGTATCCATTGGCGGTATGCCAACCTCCTTCATGATGTGCGATTAAGCATAGTATCGCCCGAAGTGGGACAACTTTATCACAATCGAAAGGAGACTTGCGCCAGATGTTTATTACTTTCGCGGAATATCGGATCAGCCCTGAATTTCAGGAGCAATATGAGGCGGCAACGAAATTATTATTAAAGGAGACGGAGGGCGTCGAGCTGTACGAGGGGACGGATCAGCCGGGCTTGTTCGTCGAAATCTGGAGAGCAGCAGATGTTGCACAGGCGGAGCGAATCAAAAAAGAACGCTGCAGCGAGCGTTCTTCTTGGGCTGTATTGACACCGATGATACTTGGGGGTTCAGCCAAACTTCATGTATGGACGTTCCAGCCTGCTCATTCGCCTTCCTGAGACATCGCGCAACGCCGTCCAGGGGTGACGAACCATGCGAATGACAGTTGGTATAGAGCGCTGGATAGATAAGGGTTATTGTCCGTTCATGCCGGTTGCGTCCGTCAGAGGAGTGCTGGGAGTTACAACAGAACCATGGAACGGGTACTCGTAGTTGATTGGACCGTCGAACGTGACGTAATCCAGGTTAAGCATGAGAAGCAGGTAACGCATACCTGTTGAAGGATCGCTGATAATAATATGATCGCGGCCGGCAGCTTCAATAATGCCTTTAAATATCTTGGCATTCCATTCGGAATTGTTCTCGTAAGTCATGTAGAACGTCGCGAGCTTGCCGCGATTCAAGCGAAGAATGTTTTCGACATAGGATTCTTCCACAGCCGGCAGCGTAACCATGTTGCCGCCGCCCGGCGCAATAAACGATCCGCTGGGAACGGAGCTGGGAGGCATCATGGCGCTGGTTGGCATCATCGTTCCCTGGGACATGCCGTAAGGCGTTTGTTGTATACCACGGTTTACGTATCCGTAACCATATCCGTATGGCTGATAACCATATGGTGCTGACGTCAAGCCGATGCTGGCGTCAGAGGTGCTCACTTGTTGCTTGTATCCGAACGTACTCATTTCTAATCGTCCTCGCTTTCATGCGTGTTCATGCTGATCGGGATTTTTTCTGGATCGCATCGAAGTCTCCCGGGCTCTGGTACACCATATCGGGTATTGACCGGATATTCTTAAAGTCCAGGCAGTTGGGATCGACATCTCCTTTCGTCCTTGGAGTAGGCGTTACACTACATGGTTAATGTATGGAAGGATGGGCGGATTGGTGACAAAATCGGATTTGGGTGGAATTGTCATCCAAGTGTCGAATTCATGAATAAAGATGGCGAACATTGTCACCGCCCATATTTTTCGGTATGATTAGAAACGATGCATTAATGATAGAGAGACGCTGCAGGCGTCTTGTCGTAAAACTCGGGAGGCTAGCTTCTGTGCTTAAGGATTTGATTGCTTTAACGAAACCTCGGCTTCTCCGGTTAAATATGTTCGCTGCGATTGGCGGATTCTGGGTAGCTTCCAAATGGGATCTCGACATCCTGCTCATGTTATGGATGTTGGTCGGCTCGACGCTGACAATGGCTTCGGCGACGGTCGTAAACAATTATTGGGATCGCGAGCTGGATCAAAAGATGGAGCGCACGCGCAATCGTACGTTACCCATGGGCCGAATGTCGCCAACGGCCGTACTTTCTTACGGCATTATACTTGGCATCGCGGGGCTCGCCACTCTATTCGCATTGGATGTATTAACCGGTCTGCTGGGATTGCTGGGCTGGTTTGTATATATTGTCATCTATACAATGTGGCTAAAGCGAAGCTCAACGTGGAGCACATCGATCGGCGGAGTCTCCGGAGCAATGCCCCCCGTTATCGGGTATTGCGCGGTAACAAATGAATTGGATGCAGGGGCGTGGCTTCTGTTCGCCCTGTTGTTCTTGTGGCAGCCGGCTCATTTCTGGTCGCTTGCGATTCGTAGGGTCGAAGAATATCGGGAAGCGGGATTCCCGCTGCTTCCAGTAGTCAAAGGCATCAAGAGGACGAAGCTTCAGATGATTCCTTACGTGCTGCTTCTGCTTCCAACTGTTGTATTGTTATACACGTATGGATACGCCGGCATTTATTTCTTGATTATTTCCGCGGCGCTGAGCGTCGTATGGCTTGTACATACCATCAGCGGACTGATGACAAAGGATACGGAGAAGTGGGCTAAGATCAATTTCTTGATCTCGGTCAATTATTTGATGATCGTCTTTGTGGCGATGATTGCGAATACGGTGAAGTAACTTAAGGACAGGCAAAGCCTCATGGAAGGTGGACTGGAAGTGGCATTTTTACGCAAACATGCGTTCAAGATCGCCGTACTGGCATTATGCGCGGTGATGGGCATCTATTTATTATTTACTTATGTTTGGAAGCCGGAAGCGCCGTTGCCCGTAATAAAGCAAGCTCCGGCTTTCGAGATAAACGATATCGACGGCAATCCCGTATCGCTCGCATCGACGAGCGGGAAAGTGCGGCTCGTGTACTATTACTTCGCGAATTGCCCGGATGTGTGTCCGCCTACGACATTCCTGCTGGCGGAAGCTCAGGAGAAACTTCGTGAGCAAGGCAAACTCGGAACGGATGTCGAGCTCATCTCCATCACGTTCGATCCGGAGAGGGACACGCCGGAAGCCATTCGCAAGTTCGCCGAACGAACCTCGGCCGAGGTGGGCGACGGCTGGCACTTCTTGAGGGGCGATGGAGATGAAACAATCAAGCTGGCCAGCGAGATGAAGATATCGGTTATGAAGGATCCAGGTGGCGAAACGTTCTCGCATATGAACCTCATCGCTCTAATCGACCAAAATGACCAAATCCGTCAACTGATTAAAGGCAGCGACGAGAATCTGACCGCAAATGATATCGTAGACCAGGTCGACAGACTGCTTAAGTAATTGAAGTTGACTGGAATATCAATAAGGAACTTCCATATCAGAATTTGTCCCAGTTCGGGGCGGGATTGGACGCTGGATACAGGATGTATGCGTCTAGTCCCGCCTTTTCCAGTTGTTCGATCAAATATTCCTCGGGCGTATTCTCAACGCCGTAATAGCCGCGCCGAGTATAGATGTGTTCGGCATCGGGGAACAGATCGCTTAAAATGCCGCGTATGCGCCGGCCGGACGAATCGTTGTCCGTAAAGACGAAGATATGTCGGTCGCCGGCATCTTTGCGCAGCTTCTCCAGCTGAGAGGTGCCGGGCGTCCCGTATGTACACAGAATCGGCACGCGCTCATCGAGCACGCGGCGCAGCTTGCTTCTGTCGTTTTTGCCCTCAACCACGATGGCTATGTACGGATCCATAGTTAATCTCCTTTCAAACGAACAATTTGAACACGAAATATCAGCTCCAGTTTACCACATAAGAGTTCGTAATTTATTCTAAGTTGCTGTTTCCTAGATGCCGCTTCAAAGATACAAGGCCGCCCGCGACGCAAATATTATGCGCTGCGGCGGCCTTTTCGCGTGAACACTCCGTTAGATGCGGATTACCAGAATCCGGCACATACGATGATTACGAGCAAGATAAACAAGACTAGAATAGTGCCTACGTTGTTGTTACCGTAGCCCCCGAAACCTCTGCCTGCGCCTGTCATTATGGAGTCACCCCTCTACGCTAGCGTTAACATCGGACGGCTTGTTGAGTGAGCCGGAGCCTCTGGTCGATTGCCGCCTGATACTCCCATCCTATGAGCGTAGGAGACGAATGCCCTGTGCGATTACCCAGTCTTGGAAAAATGGGTGTTCGGCACAATTACGCGAAATCTGTAGAACGGCAGCAGCGCCAGTGCCAGCATGAGTGCTATAAAGGCGATGTAATACGGCGATACCTGATCGCGAAGTTGCCCTGCAAGCATAGGGCCGAGAAAGGCTCCGACTGAGAAGGCGATGGAAAGCACCGAGAAAGTTCTTCCATATTTCGTACCGCCGCTCAATTCGATCAACAGCGTAGACAATGCCGGCAAAATAACGCCCTTTGCCATTCCGACGAACAGCAGCATGACCGCTAACGGAAGCGGCACGTCTGCAGCCATGCCAAAATAAATAAGCGCCAGGCTTAAAGCGCCCCATAACGTTCGTTGAAAGGCGGACAGACGATTAAGAAACAGCATGCTGAGCGTAATAAGCGCTCCAATGCTGACAACGGAGAACAACAGACCGGTCGTCATCATTGCCTCGCGGCTCTTAGCGAGCAGCGGCAGCTCGAAAGAGAGGATGCCCTGAGCGCAGCTAAAGGCAACCGGAAGCAAATAGATGAGCCAAGGAATCGGCAAGGATTGCACGGGTGATGCAGCAGTACCGATAGAATTTGCTTCCGGAGGCGGCACCCTGTTTAGCTTGCCGTTAATCTCCTTAATGAACACGAGCGCGCAGATCGCCGTGCCGATCAGCACCCAACCCAAAATCGTGAAGGCGGTGGAGAACCCGATCTTGGCGACGAGGTATGCTCCCGCTGCGGGCGAGACGACGGAGGCGAGCGTGTGGACAAGTCCGTTGCCTGCCATCAGCTTGCCTTGCTCTGTAATATCATTGGTCAGTCTCGCCAGCAAGGAGAGGCAGGCGGGAGAGAGGAACGCAAGTACAAAGCCGCTGACGGAACGCAGCAATAGCAGCTGCCACGGATCCGTCACGTAGGCCTGGAACAGAAGGATGACGCCGGCTCCAAGCAGGCTGAAGACGATGAACAACCGGCTGCCGTAACGGTCCACGCCGTAGCTGGCTAATACATTGCCCGGCAAATGCGTGATGGAATACATGCCCATCATGAGACCGATAAATGACGGGGCAGCTCCGATCGAGATGGCAAACGGCGTCAGGATTGGATATTGGGCATGCAAGTCGAAGAAAGCGACGAACAGAAACAGATACAGCCACAAAGCGGTTTTCAAAGGCGGCTCCTCCTTGCTATCACTTTAACTACTTGTACGCCCTGCCCGGACAAGATATGTCTCCCGTTTCGGGTAATGCCGTTTACGCCCCCCTCCTCCGTAGGCTATAATATTTGGTAGCGCATATGTGATAGAGATATAATAAGGAGGGTTCCTATGAATTTTTTGGATTTTTCGTCGTATGATACCGAGACATGGACGACTTTTTTTCAAGAAAATTGGCTTGTGCTCGTTATCGCTCTAGTCGTTCTTCTCATTGTCATTCGCGTCGTAAAGACAATGGTGAAGTGGGCGCTGGCCGCCGTCATCATTATCGGGGTCGTGCTGTACAGCGGCTATTCGCTGGATGATGTTAAAGAGATAGGCACGAAAGTGGTGGACACGGTCAAGCAAGAAGCTGTATCGTTGATGATCGGCGAAGCGGAGAATGCGGAGTACAAAACAAACGCGGACGGCACGTTTACGATTAAGACGACGAATGTGGAGCTGACGGGCAAAGCCGGAGATAACGAAGTAAAGGTATCCGTCAAAGGAACGCCTTCCATTACACTTCAAGTGGACGAGACGATTCGAACATTTATCGAGCAAGCGAAACAAAAAGGTTAACATGCAGGCTGGCAGGTCTGCATGAAGGGAGTGGGCATTCATGCAAGACGATCCGCAAAAGCGGGAGATCGACAATCGGCGAAACTTCTCGTTCCGCCTGAACTTCTTTTTTTTCATTACGTTCGCCTTATTCAGTCTGCTGATCGTCAGGCTGGCGGTGCTGCAATTCGTCGAAGGACCGACGCTCAGCGCGGAAGGTCTGCGAAAGAGTACGCGCAATGACGCTATTGCGCCGATCCGCGGCAATATCTACGATTCGACAGGATATCCCATCGCATATTCCACGTCGACCCAATCGCTATATTACAGCATTCAGCCCGGCAAAGGTTTCGATGTCAAAGCAGAGGAAACGGCCAAGCAGCTGGAGGCCATCTTTAAAGAACTCGGCGATCCCGAGAAAGCTATGACGGTCGACGACATTATCTGGCAGATGGACCTCGGCTTCACCAGGAACATCATCTCCACGCCGCGCCGGATCAAGTCTGGCCTGAGCAAGGAAGAAGTCGCCTACTTTATGGAGAACCGAACCACCTTTACGGGCGTCGATATTATGGAGGAGAGCGTCCGCAATTACGATACGAGCTCGATTGCGGTGCAACTGGTCGGATATTTAAAGAAATATAAAGGTGTGCGGGTCAATAACGAGTTCTATACCAAGAAGATGGAAGAGAAGGATCCTCAGCTCAAGTATCTGGAGGAAGAAGAGGTCGGACTCGACGGCTTGGAGTTTATGTACCAGGACGTGCTTCGCGGCAAAAACGGCTTGAAATCGTATCCCGTCAACAACCAGGAGCAGATTATCGGCCCCATGCAAATAACCAATCCCGAGAAGGGCTCCGATCTGTTCCTGACCATCAACAAAAACGTACAGCTTCATACCGAGAAGTCGATTATGTCGCATCTGGAGAAAATCCGGACGTCGCCCAACAAGTACGAACGGGCCCCATACGCCCAAACGGGTTTCGCTGTAGCGATGGAGGTCGATACGGGCAAGGTTGTCGCGATGGCGAGCATGCCCGATTACGACCCCAACATCTGGGCCGGCGGTCGGATAAGCCCGGAGGATTACGAGAACTTCGGCAACGTGCTTCCTAACGGCACCATCCGGACGGTGTATGGTCCTTATGAAACAAAGGCGGAGCGCGACCAGCATCCTTCTTCGATTCTGCCGCCAGGCTCGACGTTGAAGCCGCTATCGGTGCTCATCGGTCTTAATGAAGGTTTGTTCACTCCATCGACAGTGTTCAACGATAACGGATTGTTCACGTACGGCAAGAAGGGATATGAAACGTATATCCGAAATTCCCAGAACAAATCCTACGGCCCTATCGACGGGTCCCGCGCCATCGCCCACTCCTCCAACCCGTTCATGGCGGCCATGGTGGGAGACAAATTATTTAGACGAGGTTCGGTAAACGGGAAGTCCAGCGTAGAGATTTGGGACGACTACATGAAGCAATTCGGCTTGGGCGTTTCGACGGAAAGCGGATTGCCTAACGAAATTCGCGGCGTAATCGAGTATTTCCATGAGGCGGAGGTGGGCAGCCCCCAATCCGCTCTGATTCAAGCTTCGTTTGGGCAGCAGGGGCGTTATACGGCGCTTCAGCTTGTTCAATATACGGCTATGCTTGCGAACCGGGGAAATCGGATGAAGCCGCAATTCGTGAACGAAATCAAGGATTCCGACGGCAATCTGGTTGAGGGGTATACGCCTGTCGTACTTAATTCGATCGATATTCCGGAGGCTTATTGGAAGGAAATCGAGACGGGCATGGAAAAGGTTAGCGTACAAGGTTTCGAAGACTTCGGTCACGAATTCCGGCGGAAGACGGGAACATCCGAGCAGGATGTTTCCAAGCGCCGCGCGGAGAACGCGGTGTTTATCGCGTACGCGCCTGCCGACAATCCGAAGCTGGCGGTAGCCGTCGTTATACCTGACGGGGGCTTTGGCGGCTACGGCGCGGCTCCAATCGCACGCCAAATCTTCGACGCTTATGACGCGGAGTTTGGCCTCGCGGGCACGCCTAACAAGGCTTTGGCTGCGAAGTTGTTCGGCGCGGCTGCCGGCGGCAATGCCGCGACTGGCACGGACGGAGAAGAAACAAATGTCGCGGGCACGGACCAGCCTGCGGGCAACGAACAGTAATATCGGGGATACGAGAGACGGCTGCAAACGGTATAACGATGCCGATTTGCAGCCGTCTTTTCTGTTCTTTATTATCGCGCTGATGTCCCTTTTAAAATAAATGTTGCACTATGGAAACATTTTTGTGTATTATAAAAAAAGAGGCGCTAAATAAAATCTTGTTACTTAGGGAAAGAAGATTGTCCCGGGTAAATAAAACGATAAAAGTGGAGGAATTGGAATGAAGAACACGGGCAAAACAAATTCCGCGATGAGAAGGTTTATAATGACGCTGTTGTTCTTGACGGTGTCGGCTATTGGAATTGCTGCTTGCGGAAGCGAAGGAAACACGACGACGGGCGGAGACGGCAAAATTGTTGTTACCGCAACGACAGGCATGATAGCGGATATTGCGGCTGAAGTAGGCGGCGATCGTGTCTCCGTAACGGGGCTGATGGGTCCGGGAATCGACCCCCATCTGTACAAGGCTTCGCAAGGCGACGTTAAGAAGCTGGATGGAGCCGACATCATCTTTTATAACGGACTCCACCTGGAGGGAAAGATGGGCGAAATTTTCGAGAAGCTGGAAAACAGCAAGCCGGTCGTAGCCGTATCGAAGTACATCGACGAGTCCTTGCTTCATGGCGACTCCAGCGTTGCCGGCGGCGGGACGTATGATCCGCATATTTGGTTTGACGTCAAGCTGTGGATGTCGGCTGTAGAGGTGGTCAGAGATACGTTTAAGGAGAAGGATGCTGCAGGCGCCGATTATTACGAGTCTCAGGCAGCGGCCTATCTCGCGGAGCTGGAAGAGCTTGACGCATACGCGCATCAGCAGATTGCACAAATTCCGGAGAAAAGCCGTATACTGGTAACCGCCCATGACGCTTTCGGCTACTTCGGTGAAGCATACGGATTGCAGGTGAAGGGACTGCAAGGCATGAACACGATGTCGGAATACGGCTCCAAGGATGTAAGCAAGCTGCGGGATTTCCTGGTGGAGAACGAAATCAATGCTGTATTTATCGAATCCAGCGTCTCCTCCAAGTCGATCGAATCCGTGATCGAAGGCGCGAAGGAGCTGGGACACGAGGTGAAGATCGGCGGCCAGCTGTATTCTGACGCCATGGGTGATCCCGGCACCGTGGAAGGTACTTATATCGGAATGGTTAGACATAACGTAGATACGATTGTCAGCGCATTGAAGTAGCTTGAAGGCGAGGCGCTGGCGACAGACGAAAGGAACGAGTGAGATGAGCATATCTAATGCGATTCCAGGAGCATCCGCAGCGGCGACGCAGGGCGCCTCGCCGCTTGCGATAAACGGGCTGAGCGTAGCCTATCAGAAGAAGCCGGTGCTGCGGGGCGTCACCTTCGAGGTGAACGAAGGCGAGTTGATCGGCGTTATCGGACCCAACGGCGCGGGCAAATCGACCATGATCAAGGCGGCCCTGGGGCTCATTCCTGCGATCGGTGGAGAAGTGCTTGTATATGGCAAAAGCCTGAAGAGCCAGCGCAAGCTGATCGGTTACGTGCCGCAGCGCGAATCGGTCGATTGGGATTTCCCTACCAATGCCCTGGATGTCGTTTTAATGGGCACATATGGCAGGTTGGGATGGTATCGCCGCCCCGGCGCGAAGGAGAAGGCGTTCGCGCTCGATTGCCTGAGCAAGGTCGGCATGGCTGATTTCGCCGATCGCCAGATCAGCCAGCTGTCCGGCGGTCAGCAGCAGCGTGTCTTCCTGGCCCGGGCGCTGGTGCAGGACGCCAAGCTTTACTTTATGGATGAACCGTTCGCAGGAGTCGACGCAGCGACGGAGAAGGCGATTATTACCTTGTTGCAGGAATTGAAGCGGCAAGGCAAGACGGTTATTGTGGTCCATCACGACTTGGCGACCGTGAAACAATATTTTGACTCCGTGCTGTTGCTCAACGTGGAGCTGCAAGCATTCGGACCGACCGAAACGACATTTACGCAGGAACAGCTCCAGCACACTTACGGAGGGCGACTCTCGTTCCTCGATCCCGGATCGCTTGCCGTCTCTGGCGCAGGCGGCGGGGGTGGGCGGCCATGAGCAATTTCTTTACGATGCTGGCCGATCCCAACATGCGTTGGATCTTCTTCGGCTGCATGCTGCTTGGATTAAGCTCTGGCGTGATCGGCAGCTTCACGTATTTGCGGAAACAAAGTCTGGTCGGCGATACGCTTGCCCATGCGGCGCTTCCAGGCATCTGCATCGCCTTCATGCTGACCGGCGTCAAGTCTATCGGCATCTTCCTGATCGGTGCAACCCTCGCCGGCATCGTGGCGACGTTTGGCATCGGCTACATTACCCGTCACTCCCGGTTGAAGCAGGATGCCGCTCTCGGTATCGTCCTTAGTTCGTTTTTCGGTCTGGGAATCGTGCTGCTGACCTTTATCCAGCATGGCGATTATGGCAATCAGGCCGGCCTCGACAAGTTTTTATTCGGCCAGGCGGCAGCCATGGTCGGCTCCGACGTCATGACGATGTCGGTTATGTCCGCCTTTCTCGTGACGATATGCGTGCTATTGTTTAAGCAATTCAAGCTTATCTCGTTCGATCCCGGCTTCGCGAAGGGACTCGGGTATAACGTTGGTCTGCTGGAGCAGCTTCTAATGCTGCTGGTCGTGGTGGCGGTCGTGGCCGGCGTTCAGGCTGTAGGAGTCGTATTGATAGCCGCGCTGTTGATAACGCCAGCCGTATCCGCTCGTTACTGGACGAACCGGCTGGGCACGATGATCATTCTGTCTGGCGCTTTCGGCGCCCTGAGCGGCGCGCTTGGTACCTGGATCAGCTCCTCCGTGTCGAACCTCCCGACCGGCCCCGTCACGGTGCTTGCTGCGACAACGGTGTTCGTCCTGTCCGTGCTGCTCGGGCCGGAGCGGGGACTTCTTGCGAAACGCATCTTACAGGCGAGAGTAAAGCGAAGTTTCCTGAAGGAGAATGAAGTTCTTCATACGGCGTCCGGGGACCGAATGAAAGGGGAGACGGCAGGATGAGCGACTTCTGGATTTTGCTAACGGGCAGCCTTGTAGCGGCGTGCTGCGGCATCGTCGGCGTATTCCTCGTACTCCGCAAGATGGCGATGATCGGCGATGCCATCAGCCATTCGGTTATGCCCGGCATCGTAATCGCGTTTCTGATCAGCGGTACGCGAGATTCGCTGGTCATGATGTTCGCGGCGCTGCTGTTCGGATTGCTGACGACGTTCCTGATCGGACTGTTCCAGCGCAGCGGCATTCAATCCGACGCTTCCATCGGCGTCGTATTCACGGCACTGTTCGCCATCGGCGTTATACTGGTCAGCTTGTTCGCCAGACAGGTGCACCTCGATCAGGATGCTATTTTGTATGGCGAAATTGCGTTCGTTCATTGGAATCTATGGGAGGTTGGCGGCGTCAGCATGGGACCGAAAGCCGTATGGCTGCTGGGAGTTACGCTGATCGCGATCGCCGCCGTTATCGGTTTGTTCTACAAGCAGTTCAAGCTGTGCGCATTCGATCCGGCGCTGGCCGCGGCCATCGGCATTCCGGTTGCTCTGTTCCACTACATGCTGATGGGGCTCGTCTCCATGGCAACGGTAAGCTCCTTCGAGAGCGTCGGCGCCATCCTCGTCGTGGGCATGCTCATCATCCCGGCTTCCACCTCATACCTGCTGACGGATCGATTGGGCATGATGATCGCGCTTAGCATAGCGGTTGGCGTTGCCAGCACGTTCGCAGGTTATGGCGCATCCATTATTCTGGACGCCTCCATTGCGGGTTGCATCGTATGCACGGCGGGACTATTATTTGTGGCGGCTTTCCTGTTGTCACCATCTCACGGCTTGATCAGCCGAAGACTTCGACAGCGCAAGCTGGCGGCCGAGACGACGGCCAGCGGGGCGAGAGCGGTCTAAATACGGGACCCATCATAATTTGCAGAGATGTTTCATCCTTGTTTTTGAGCAAGGGCGGAACATCTCTTTTTATCTTCCCCAGCATTTGGTTTCTCCCCGATTTGTGATAAAATAGGCAGGTGTGCGAATGAAGGAGTTGACATCATGACGAATTATAAATTGCTTGCGCTGGATATGGACGGAACGCTGCTTAATGAGCTTTCCGAGATTAGCGCGGAGAACGCGAAATGGATTGGCAGGGCGCTTGATGCCGGCGTCACCGTCAGCTTTTCGACGGGTCGGGGCTTCGAGAGCGCGCTGCCTTTTGCCGAGCAGCTAGGCCTGACTACGCCGATGATAACGGTCAACGGAGGCGAGGTGTGGTCGCGTCCGCATGTGCTGCATAAACGCACGGAGCTAAGCTCCATCTACGTGCAGCGGCTGCATGAGCTGGCGTTTCAGTATCCCGAGGTATGGTACTGGGCGTATACGACCCAGCGGATCTACAACAAGGAGCGCTGGTTCGGGCAAGACGAAAAGTACGAGGATTTCCACTGGCTCAAGTTTGGCTATTACACCGAGGACGACCGGGCAAGGGAAGCCATATTGGCAGAAACGAGCACATGGGGAGCTTTCGAGATTACCAACTCTTCTCCCCATAATATCGAGCTTAATCCACTGGGCGTATCCAAGGCCAGCGCCCTGCGAGAATTATGCGCTCTGCTCGGCATCGAGATGAGCCAGGTTATCGCTGCGGGAGACAGTCTAAACGATATCGCGGCCATTCGCGAAGCCGGATTAGGCGTGGCGATGGGCAACGCACAGCAGGTCGTGAAGGAGGCGGCGGATGCCGTTACGCTGACGAACGATGAGAACGGAGTCGCCGAAATAATCAAGAAGTACATATTCGGAGGCGAATCGTAATGGATATTCTAGGCTGGTCGCTAATCGTTCTGCTCTTTGTCGTTGGCATGGCGGGGGCAATCTACCCCGTGCTTCCGGGAGTCCTTGCGATCTATGCGGCTTTCTTCGTCTACGGCTGGTTCTTCTCGTTCGGAGACTTCGATTGGATCTTCTGGACGATCCAGACGCTGATTGTCGTGGTCTTGTTCGTTGCGGATTACGCGGTCTCGGCATGGGGAGTCAAACGGTTTGGAGGGACGAGGGCGTCCGTCATCGGCAGTACGATCGGCATTATCGCAGGTCCGTTCGTCATCCCGGCGTTCGGCCTTATCATCGGGCCGTTCGCGGGAGCGGTCATCGGCGAGCTGATCGCGGGCAAAAACGTCGAACAGTCGCTCAAAGCAGGCTGGGGAGCGCTTGTAGGTTTATTCACAAGCGTCGTAGTGAAGGTCATCCTGCAAGCGATAATGATCATCCTGTTCATCCTTTGGCTAGTATTCTAAAAGGTAGTTCACCCCCACAGAGAAGGCGGTTAGAGACATGGTTAAAGTTACGGTATGGAATGAATTCCTGCACGAGAAGATTCATGATGAAGTGAAGACGGTGTACCCGGACGGCATTCATGAGGCACTGGCGAAGGGGCTTGCTGCGTCGGACATCGAGCTCGCGACTGCGACGCTGGAAGAGCCGGAGCATGGCCTGACGGAAGAACGTCTGAACAATACGGACGTGTTGATCTGGTGGGGCCATATGGGCCACGACAAGGTCGAAGACGCCATCGTCGACCGCGTTCAGCAGCGCGTATTGGAAGGCATGGGGCTGATCGTTCTTCATTCGGGACACTTCTCCAAAATATTCAAGAAGCTGATGGGTACCGGCTGCGATCTGAAGTGGCGCGAAGCGAACGAGAAGGAACGGATCTGGGTCGTAAATCCGGCGCATCCCATCGCCGCAGGTTTGCCGGAGTACATAACGCTGGACCATGAAGAGATGTACGGCGAGCACTTCGATATTCCCGCTCCGGACGAGTTGATCTTCGTAAGCTGGTTCGAGGGCGGCGAGGTATTCCGGAGCGGCTGCACGTTCAGCAGGGGTCAAGGCAAAATTTTTTACTTCCGCCCTGGTCACGAGACATTCCCGACCTATTACAATCCGCAAATTCTGCAAGTCATACAGAATGGCATCCGTTGGGCGGCTCCTTCGCGCGCTGCCGCGCCAGTACGAGGCAATCATCAGCCGCTAGAACCAATCGGCGGCAAGACGCCTAACCAGGGTTAAGGAGAATGGAACGAAAAGCATGGTAAAAAAAGACACATTAATTAAAGGCACGATTATCCTTGCGGCGGCCGCGCTGACAGCTCGATTCCTGGGGCTGTTCCAGAAAATACCTTTGGCCTACATGTTAGACCACAAAGGCATGGTTGCCTTCAATGCCGCCAATTCCATCTACCTCGTGCTCCTGCTTGTTGCTACTGCAGGCTTCCCGAGCGCCATCAGCAAAATGGTATCGGAGCGATATGCGCTCGGCAAGGAAGGCGAGGCCAGAAGAATCTATCATGCCGCGCTTGTGTTCGGAGCCGTATCCGGGCTTATTCTTGCCGTGGCGCTGTTTGCGCTTGCCCCCGTTTTCGCGGTGGTCTCGAAAGAAGAATACACCATGCTTTCCGTACGCGCTATCGCTCCCGCATTGTTAGTGTTTCCCGTTATCGCGATGATGAGGGGCTACTTCCAAGGCAGGCAATTCATGACGGCAGGCGGGACTTCGCAGATCGTGGAACAATTGCTTCGCGTCGGTCTCGGCATCGGTCTCGGACTCATCGTATTGGCGCTCGACTGGGGCGACAATTGGGTGGCCGCTACGGTTACGTTCGGCAGCGTGTTCGGAGCAATCGGCGCCTTTGCGGTTATGTTGCGATTCGCCCGGAAGCTGAAGGTGCAAGATGCATCGACGACGCCTCGATTCAATGGCGAGGCAGCCGCTGCGCTCATGCGCTCCAGAAGTGTTTCGAGCGTATCCTCCGATCTTCGCTTCCGATCGATATACGCTGAAATTTTCAAGATGTCTTTGCCCGCCTTGGTAACTTCCACAGCGATCAATCTGATTTTTGCATTCGACCAGACGTTATTCCTTAGACTGACGGGGGAGTTCTATTCGGCCGAGGCAGGAATCGAAGCGTTAGCCGACTTCGGAGCCAAGGCAATATCGCTTGCGGGCATTCCGCCTATCTTGGCAATCGCACTCGGTTCTTCGCTTATTCCCGTCATTGCCGCTGCCTACAAGCTTAAAAATATGGGCGAAGTGCAGAGGCAGGCATCCGTCGTTATGCGGGTTGTATGTTTCACGGGCGTACCGCTCGCGCTTTTGTTCACGGTAGCGGCATACTCCATCATCGGTGTGCTCTTTCCGCTGCCGGAAGACGGATCCGGTCCTACGGGCAGCGGCGCGGTAGCCGCGCTTGCGGCAGGAACAATTCTGCAGATTACGATGATGACAACGAACTCCATTCTTTACGGGATGGGCAAGCAACGAATCTCCATGCGGCATACGCTGATCGGATTAGTATTGAAGGTAGTCGTCAGCGTTGCGCTCGCGCCGTTCCTCGGCGTATATGGTCTCATCATCGGCTCTACGGTCTGCTTCGTCGTGACGACGATGATGAATCTGCGCTTTATTAACGGAATAGTCAAGTTGAAAGTACTCGGCAAACGCTGGATGCCGTACCTCGTCTCCATCGCTGTCGCCGCGCTTGGCGGGTGGGGAGCGGAGACGGGAATGCTGTCCTTAACCGACAGCTGGATTCCGAAGCTGTCCTACTTCTTCGCGGCCGCTGCCGCTTCCATTGCCGTAGTGGCGCTGTATGGCGCGATGCTGGTCCTTCTTAAGGTTGTGACAGCGGAAGATGCTGCTTCGTTGCCGGCTCGACTGCGTAAACCTTTCCTGAAAGTACTTCGAATCGTTTCTCGCGCTTAATCAGGAAAGTATATGTTGGCGATATTCCCTTTCCAATCATTTACAAGCATTTGCCAACTCTAGTACAATAGTATTAATTTTCTTGATGTTTGTCCGATTTTTAACCTCGAATAAACCTATCGGACAGGAGATTCACAATCGAAGAATAGCGCCATTTATGAGGCTGTCGATTCATTGTGGACGGCGCAGTTAAGCAAAGGTTGATCGTAACGGACACCACAGTCGCTATTTCGCAAAAATGGGGCCTGTTCAAATTGTAACGGACACAGACGACCTTACTTCCGTCAAAACCGCATAGAATGGGCGGAAATGCACCAAATAGCGTCATCTAAGTCCGTTGGATTTTCAATACCGCGAAAATGCTGCAAATGGAGGCTCTGAGGTCCGTTAGCGAAAGCAGAACGTTTCAGCTCCGTTACTCACAATGAATCGACAGTTTCTTTATGTCCGTTAGGCAGTGAGCGACTGGACGTTATTGGGTTTTTGGATCACCTTCGGGTGATTTGTTCTAGAATAATCATGGGAGAATAAGAGTTTTATAGGGATGTCATTATGGGGTTAAGGGGAGAAGCGGGATGAAAAACAAGCTGCTTAAGAGGGCGGCCGTTGCCGCTCTTGCTCTGGCGGTCATGATCGTGACGGGCTGCCAGGCGATCGCGGGGCTGGATTTGAATGCGGTGCTGAAAAATGCGGTTAAGGTGACCTCCGGCGAAAGCAAATCGTCGTTGGAGCTTCAACTCAGGCTGAATGAAGAAGCGCTTGCGGAATACGACGAGGACGAAGCTGACTTATATCGTTTATTATCTCATGTGAAGCTGACTATTGACCATGCCGCTATTGAGGATGAATCCAATATGTCGGTAGAAGGCAAAGTAACCTTAAGCGATTTGAACATTCCATTTAAGCTGCGCCTGTCGGAGACGGCAATGGTGCTGGAGCTCGAGGGCGTGACGACGCCAATCGTATTCGATCTGACTGACGAAGCAATCGGTTCGATGTTTGACATCGAAACTGATTCGGGGAATGGGATCTCCGCGGAGCAAGAGGGAACGTTGACTGAGGTCGGTCGTCAGATCATGGATTTTGTTAGCGGGTATGCCATCGATAACTTGCCGAATCCAAGCAACCTGACCGCGGCGCCAGTTGTAGAAACGGTTGGCGGCAGCCCTGTCTCGATGATGAAGCTGCAATTCACGATGGACGGACCGAGCATCTGGGAATGGGCCAAAACCTACGTGAATGCGTTGATCGATGATCGCGAAGGTCTGACTAACGCTGTCAGCAGCATTCTGAAGCTGCTTGAGGAGAATCCGGTCTTCTGGGAAGCTCTGGGGGAAATTAATCCGTTCGAAGGCGATGTTCTGGATGCGCCAACCTCCGACGAGATGGCGGAGGAAGCGGTCGAAGAGATCATCAAGCTGCTGGAATCCGCCCGCGAAGAGATGGAATGGACGGAGTCCGAGGACGAGGAGTTCCTGAACGAATTATTAAACGAGTCGCTCGTATTGAAAGCCGATGTGTATGTAGATGCAAAGCTCGACATTCGCAAGCAGGCGTGGGAATTAAACTACGAGCTGGGCGAAGCGTTAAATGATGAATATTACGAATCCGTTGTAACGGGCTTTACAGTCAAGTCATCATCCGAGCAATGGAATGTGAACGGAACCGTAACGGCAGCTGACCCTGTTGTGACGGACGATTCACTGTCCATTCTGGATATGGAGCTGATGGAAGGTTATGAAGCTTTGCAATACGTAGATGAAGATTCCGACCTGTATGAGCTGCTCAAGAACAGATTGCATATTACGCGTCAAACCTATCATGCATTCGCCGATGATTACTACAATCCGCCGATTATTATGCCAGGTTACGTCACGGTTGTGGCGGTCAGAGATGTAGCGGAAGCCTTCGGTGCAACGGTCTCCTACAATTCGCTCACTCGCCAGGTATCCATATACGACGAGCTGACAGACACCCGCATCATTATGCAGATTGGCAGCGATAAGGTGAAGGTAAACGGCGTGGACGAAGTATGGCCTTACCCCGTCATGACGATCGACAGCGTTACGTACGTGCCGGCCCGCAAGCTTGCGGAGGCTCTGGGCGCGGATATCGAGTGGAATACGGTGTATGAAGATTGGAAGGAATTAACGATTACACGCGAGTAGGGAGGAAACGACATGCAGAAACTAACGACGGACTCCGAATTCCGCGAAGCCGTCTCGGGCAAGGAGCTGACCATTGCCGTATTCAAGACGACATGGTGCAAGGATTGCCATTTCATCGACCCCTTCATGCCGGAGCTGATTGCTTCTTATGAAGGCCGCGCGCGGTTCGTGGAGATTGACCGCGATGATCTGCCCGATCTGTGCTCGGAGCTGAATATACTCGGCATCCCCAGCTTTATCGCCTTTCATTCGGGACAAGAGCTGATACGGTTCGTCAGCAAGCTTCGCAAGTCCCGCGACGAAATACAGCAGTTCGTGGACAGGGCCATCGAGGTCAGCGCGGCGGTAAATCGCGATTAACGATAGGTGAAACGCGCTTCAAGGAAGTCCGTTCGGAACTTGCCATGAGCTTCATGGTTATCCGATGCGGACTTTCCTTGCGAATAGCGTGATATGTCGCGCTCAGCATAGCAGCTTTAGCGGTGATTAAAATAAGGCTCTTCAAGCTTGTGTCAATCCCGTGACTGTCCTTGCTGGAAGCGGCAAGTTCACATTTTCAACATGGCTTTTGCCCGTGCCAATGGCTATAATTGAACTGATCTATACGGAGTAAGTTCAAACTCCTTTCTACGAACTACATCTATACGGACTTTTATGGAAACAGGTGATGAATGATGGTAACCGGCCGTTTTCGCGCGTTTGCGATTGCATCGTGCATCGGAATGCTTCTTGTACTGTTAGCCGGAGCTTTAGTAACGAATACCGACTCTGGCCGCGGCTGCGGCGATGATTGGCCGCTGTGTCACGGCAAATTCATCCCCGCCTATACGCTTGAGACCGCTATCGAATTATCCCACAGAGTCGTAAGCGCCTTGGAAGGCATCCTCGTGCTCGGAGTGACCATTGCCGTGTATCGCAAATACCGCAGCAACCGCGAGGTTTACAAGGAGCCGATGTTCTATGCAAACGGAGCGCTTCTATTTACCATTATTCAAGCGCTGATGGGCGCGGCAGCCGTAAAATGGTACCAATCGCCTCCGGTCATGGCCATTCACTTCGGCATTTCGATCATCGCTTTCGCCGCTACCATGCTGCTCGTCATTTGGACCTATCGAGCGAACCGGCCCGTGCGGGAGAAACCTCTGCGCGTTCCCGGAACGGTGTACAAGTGGGCGCTGGCGACGTCGGTTTTCTGTTATGTTATTATTTATTTGGGCGCTTATATCCGTCATACGGAATCAGCCGGCGGCTGCGTGGGCTGGCCGTTGTGCAACGGGGAAGTGATCCCCGAGTTGTCTGGCGCGACTGGTATCGTCTTTATCCACAGAGTAGGAGCTATCCTTTTCGGCTTAATGGTAGCCGGATTGTACCTGTACATTCGCAAAACGACTGGAGAGGACTCGTCCCTGTCAAAAACCGCAGGCTGGGTAACGCTGCTGCTCGTAGCTCAAATCATGAGCGGCGCATGGCTGACCGCGACAGTCGGCAATGATAACTGGTTTATCTTCACGAGTCTTGTTCATAACTTGATTATCGTAGCATTATTCGGACTATTAATGGATATTCTCATTCGTTCCTGGCGGCTGAGGGAAGGACGTGGACAAGCATGACTTTCGCGAACTTGCGCGAATTTATAGAAGTATTGAAACGCGACGGAGATCTGGCTATTATCGAGGCGCCGGTGGATCCTTATCTGGAGCTTGCAGAGATTCATCGCAGAGTAATCGAGCAAGAAGGCAAGGCGCTGCTCTTCACGAACGTGAAGGGCAGTCCTTTCCCTGTCGTCACTAATCTGTTCGGCACGGATCGCCGCGTCGATCTTGCTTTCGGTCCCAAGCCGGAGGCGTTGATGAAGACCATTATCGGGGCGACGGAACGGATTATGCCTCCGACGCCGAAGGCGATCTGGGGAGAGCGCGGACTTATCTGGGATATGATGAAAGTCGGCATGAAAACGGTGCCGAACAGCAACGCTCCTATCCTTGGCGAATTAAAGAAGTCGAAGCCGCTTGCCGGTCTGCCGGCTATAACAAGCTGGCAAGAGGATGGCGGTCCGTTCGTCACGCTGCCGCTTGTGTACACGGAAAGTCTCAAATCGCGCAAAAAACATAATCTTGGCATGTACCGGATGCAAATTTTCGACGATTCCACGACGGGGATGCACTGGCAAATACATAAAGGCGGCGGCTTCCATTATTACGAAGCGGAGCAGCGCGGCGAAGCGCTGCCCGTATCCGTGTTCCTGGGCGGCCCCCCGGCATTGATCGCATCGGCTATCGCGCCGCTGCCAGAGCATCTTCCCGAGCTCCTGATGGCGTCGCTTATACTGGGAGAGAAGCTGCCGGTCGTTAACGATCCGCAAGGCGGCCATCGAATGCCTGCCGAAGCGGAGTTTGTCATCAGCGGCAAGGTGCCTCCGCATCTTCGCAGACCCGAAGGACCGTTCGGCGACCACTTCGGCTATTATTCGCTAGTCCATGATTTCCCTGTATTCCAGGTGAGCCATATGTGGCATCGTAAGGATGCCATCTATCCGGCCACTATCGTAGGCAAACCGCGGCAAGAGGATTATTATCTGGGCGAATTCCTGCAGCGCTTGCTGGCTCCGGCATTCCCGATGGTCATGCCGGGCGTCAGAGAGCTGTGGGCTTACGCGGAGGCAGGCGTACATGCGCTTGCTGCCGCCGTTGTGCGGGAGTCGTATTCCCGCGAAGCGTTGTCCACAGCGTTTAGCATCCTGGGTCAAGGACAGCTTACGCTTACGAAGTTCCTGATGCTGACGGATCAACCAATCGATCTGTCCCGGTTCGACGTCCTTATGGAGACGGTCCTGGAGCGCTTCCGGCCGGGGAGCGATTTGTTCGTCTTCGACGAAACGTCGCATGATACGCTCGACTACACAAGCGGCAAACTTAATCACGGCAGCAAGGCCGTCATGCTTGGCGTCGGTGAACCGATCCGCAAGCTGCCTTCGCAATATACGGAAGGCGCTATTGAAGAAATTACGAACGCGAAACCATATTGCAAGGGATGTCTGGTTGTCTCCGGGGCATCGTACGAACGCGAGCCTGCACTGGCAGAACGTCTGCTGGAGCGTCTGTCGGCACGAGGAACTGAATGGCCGCTTATTATATTGGCCGACGATGCCGATATCGCAGATGGACAAACATCCTTCCTGTGGACCGTATTCACAAGATTTAATCCTGCGGACGATATATATGCCAAAGCGGAAATCAAGCGGCACCACTTCGGATATCAACTGCCGATCGTTATCGACGCCAGGATGAAGCCGGGTTACCCTGACGAATTATTCCCGCGCGAAGACATCGTGAAGCTGGTGGACAGCCGCTGGAGCGAATACAAGCTGTAAGGAGGCGCGAGCGACATGCTTCGATTTATGTTCGGCGAGACGGAGAGAGAGCCGGCAGGAGGCTTGCGGGAGACGTACGAGCTGCTGGAGGAGTTCGCCTCTCTTGCTTCTTCGCGCATTAAGTCGGGAGCTGGTAATGGCGAGAGGCTGCGCAAGCTGGAGATATGGGCGAGAGGGCTGCGATCCTCGCTTGCGGAGCTGGAACAGAGCCAATACGCGGCCAGCGTACTCAAGAATAGGATAAGCTCCGATTCGGTCAAGGAAATGTCGCCCGAGGAACGGTTGAATTACGATCGATATGTCTATTTCGACAAAAATGCTTTCATTCGCGTCTTCTCGCTTCTGGACAAGCTGGGCACGCTGCTCAATGAATTGCTTGAGATGAAGACGGAACGCATCAAGCCGCATTTCTCCTACTTCACCGTTCTACGGCATATGAGGGAACGCAACGCGCACCCGAAGCTGACCTGGAAGCTGAACGAGGTTAAAGAACAAACCAAAGATGCGACTAATCGGCTGCGCAAGCGGCGCAATACGGAAATTCATTATATGAATTCGGAGATGCACGACGATCTCATCCAAAGTCAACGCATGTATGGCGAGGAGATCAAGCTGGAGAATCTCGGTCAGCAAGGCGATGATCTGGCCGTATGTTTGCATATGGTCATCGAATCGTTAAGGCTGACCTTCCGCTATGGCAATTCGCTGCTCAAGAGCAAGAGCTTATAATCCCGGGAGAGGGTGAATATGCGTGGAGCTGAAAGGCAAAACGGCGCTCGTGACCGGCAGCGCCAAAGGTTTGGGGAAACGAACGGCGCTTGAGCTTGCCGGGCAAGGCTGCGATGTCATCATCAATTATTTGGAATCCGAACAGGAAGCTCTGGAAGTGAAACGATTGATCGAGCGGATGGGGCGTCGAGCCATTACCGTACAGGCGGATATCGCTACGATCGAAGGCGCGAACAAGCTGGCGGACGAAGCGGAGGCTTGGGCGGGGGGCGTCGATATTCTCGTCAACAACGCGGGCCCGTTCGTACGCAAGCGCAGGCTCTTTAGCGATTACGACGAAGAGACGATCATTCGATTGCTGCACGGCAACCTGTTGAGCGTCATGCTGCTGGATCATCGTCTCCTTCCTCATATGCGGAAGCAGAGATGGGGACGTATCGTACACTTCGGTTTCGGCCATGCCAACGAAGCGCGGGCATGGCCGCATCGCGCGGTATACGCGGCGGCGAAGACCGGTCTGGTATCGTTTACGAAGTCGCTGGCGGTGGAGGAAGCTCCGTTCGGCATTACCGTAAACTTGATTGGTCCCGGCGATATTCGCGGCGTCAACAAGGAGCGTTCCATCGAAGAAGCGGAGACCGAACATGATCCGGAATCGCCGCTGGGACGGCCAGGCACGGGCGAAGATGTCGCGCGCGTCATTCTGTTCCTCTGCGAGCGCAAGTCGAGCTTCCTGACGGGCAATGTCATTGACGTCACGGGGGGATTCGATCCGATCCGGGCGAATATAAAGGATCTGTGAATTCTTGTTAGTAACGAAAAAAGAGTCTTATCCGCCAAGGGCAATACCCCCGGGGATAAGACTCTTTGCGTCTTAGAATACTTGAACGACTTCTACGACGCCGTCTACTTCTTCGAGCAAAGCGCGTTCGATACCGGCCTTAAGCGTAATCGTCGAGCTAGGGCAGCTGCCGCAAGCGCCCATCAGGCGGAGCTTTACGATACCGTCCTCCACGTCGACCAATTCTACGTCGCCTCCGTCGCGTTGCAGGAAGGGGCGAAGTTTATCCAGTACGTCCAGCACTTCGTCGTACATTGTTTCTTGAACTTGTTCACTCATTGCAAATCACTCCTTTCTACCCTATTATAGTACAAAGCGAAGCAGATGAAAATGGTTCGCAATCCGTAATCCTAAAATGCGAGTTCAAAAATTCCGATTTTCTTTTGAACAACCTTAAGAAGTCAGGTGATACCGAATGATGATAAAACCATTAATTGAATTTTGCGCCAGCAATATGCACCATGGCACGGACGAGGTTATGCGCCGTTTCGAAGAAGACGACGATTATGAAACGACCGAATATGGCTGTCTGGGCAATTGCGGCGAATGTTACCTTAGCCCTTACGCGCTGGTGGACGGAACAATCGTAGCCGTCGACGACGTGGATCAATTATACGAGGCGATAATCGAATCGCTCAAGCAGCAGCAAGCCGATCGCGAAGCGTTGGATAAGCTGCTGGACGACCTTGATTAACCAAGATGGCGCTTGGAACGCCAGAGCACGCCGCTCTTGACGAGACGGGGGACACGGCCAAGTATCGGCGTGCCGCCCATAATGCCGAAGCCGCTTTTCTTGCCGAGCGAGCCAAGAACGCCCTTCAGCTTAATCTTGCCAAGCCGCGGCGTCTTGTCGTGCCAGATCGCGTGCAGCACCTCTGCGATCTGCTTGCCCTGAGCGCCGGCAGCTTGACCGCTCGGAGAGAGCGGCAGCGCCGCACAGTCGCCTACGACGTATACATTGTTATGATCGGGCAGTTGGTGATAAGGATTCAAAATTAGTCTACCCTGATTGTCCTTAGGCAAGTCCATGCGCTGTACAAGCTCCACCGGCTGAATGCCGGCCGTCCATACGGTAACATCCGTATAGATGGGCCCCGTTGAATTGGCGTCGTAAAGAATGCCTTGTTCGAGACGGGTCAGCCCCACATGGCCGCGCATCTCGACTCCGTGCTCCATGAACCAGTCGGCGACGAAGTTCTGCAATCTGCCGGGGAATGCCGACAACACCTTTGGTCCGCGATCCAGAATACGAATGTTCAGATCGGGCCGGCTCTCGCGCAGCTCGGCCGCCACTTCCACTCCGCTTAATCCGCCTCCGACAATCGTCACTTGCCCGTAGGGCTTAACATCATTTAATTGCGCATAAGTTTTCCTGCATGCCGAAAATGTCTGGATGCTTGTCGAGAACTCCTCGGCGCCTTCGATGCCGTGATATTTGTCCGTGCATCCGAGACCGATGACGAGCCAGTCATAGGAAAGAGGTTCATGGCCTTCCACGTAAACAAGTTCGTTCTCCATGTCGATATCCGTAATTTCGCCGTAAGCATATTGGACCCTGGAGTCGACCGGGAATTTCACGCGCAGCTCGAGATCCGAGACCGTTCCTGCCGCAAGCGCGTAATATTCCGTCTTCAGTCCCTGGAATGGCATTCGATCCACAAGCGTAATGAAAACGTCATGCGGCAGCCCATGTTCAATCAATTCGTTCACGATGGCGGCGCCGCCATAGCCGCCGCCTAATATAACTACATTTCTCATTTGGTTTTCCAACTCCAAGAGTTCGTGATGTGTGATAGTAGGTTGCGCCCGAGAGATAGGGATTACTCATTCATAAATCTTGATTTCGTTGTAGAAAGTGTCACGTTCGACCGGGATGCGACCCGCTCCCTTGATTAACCAGATCAGATCCTCGCGTGTAATGCCTTCGGGTGTCAGAGCACCGGCAGCGTGGCTGATCTTCTCCTTTACGATCGTGCCATGCGCATCGGAAGCGCCCATCGTAAGAGCAACCTGGGTCAACTGAACGCCGATGTTGATAAAATAAGCTTTGATATGCTGGAAGTTGTCCAGCATCAAACGGCTGATCGCAATCGTCTTCAGATCCTCGAACGCCGAATTACGGCGGCGAATGCCTGCTTTTGGATTGATTGGCTGCATCGAGAGCGGGATGAACACGAGGAAGCCGTTCGTCTCGTCTTGCAGCTCGCGCAGATGGATAAGATGGCGAACACGGTCTTCCTTCGACTCGATGGATCCGTACAACATGGTCGTGTGAGTGCGCAGTCCGAGGTTGTGCGCCGTGCGATGGACGTCGAGGTACTGCGATACATCCGCTTTGTCCACGCGCATCTTCTTGCGATAATGATCGGACAGAATCTCTGCGCCGCCGCCTGTCAGCGACTCCAGTCCTGCCTTCATAAGCTCCTGCAGGACCTCCTTGTAAGACAAGCCGCTGATCCGCGAGAAGAAGTCGATCTCGGCAGCCGTATATGCCTTCAGCGTAACTTCCGGGAAACGAGCCTTAAGCGCCTTGAGCGAATCCACATAATATTGGAAAGGCACATGCGTGTTATGGCCGCCAACGATATGGAATTCGCGCACGCCCGGGTGGAAGTGCTGCTCCACATAGGCGATCATTTCCTCGCCGCTAAGCGTATAAGCGCCCGGATCTCCTTCGTCCTTGCGGAAGTTGCAGAACGCGCAATGCGCTTCGCATACGTTGGTGAAGTAGAGGCTCATGTTCTCGATAAAATATACCTTTTTCCCGTTCTTGCGAATCGCAACCTCGTTGGCAAGTTGCCCGATTGTAAGCAGATCATCCGATTGATATAAGAAAACGCCGTCTTCAAGCGACAAGCGCTCTCCATGACGCACTTTGTCGACGATAGACATCATCTGTTTCTCTTGCGTAGGTACGATTACGTTCATGGCGACGCCTCCTTGATCCCGTGCCCGATTGTGCGGTCCATCCGCATAAGGCTTGGGATTCACGATAGTTACTGTTATTATTGGTTTGTGAAAAAAATAACACAAGATGAAACGGCCATGCCGTAATTGGGCGGCGCAGCGCGTTTCACTCCGAGAAAAAAATCATTCGATTTTCTGTAACCATTATAAACCTCACACGTAGCAGGGGCAACCTAAAAAAGTATGGGAGTTGTCTAAGAGGCTCGTCCGGCGTCTATTAGAAGCCAGGAAAACGTGTTGCTTCTTGAGCATCGCGTCCCGCTGGAGTATACTATGGATAAGTAAGTGAATGGAGGGATGAAGCATGATCACAATCAGTGAGCTTGCATCTGAGAAAATAAAAGAAATGCTGGAGCAGGAAGCCACGCCGGGTTTATCCCTGCGCGTCGGTGTCAAGGAGGGCGGCTGCAGCGGTTTCTCGTACGGCATGGGCTTCGACGACGAAGTGAATGACGGCGATCACAAGCTGGAGTCGAGCGGTATTCCTGTGGTCGTAGATTCGGACAGCATCAAATATTTGAACGGTCTCGTCATCGATTTCCAAGAGTCCGCCATGGGCGGCGGCTTTACAATGGATAATCCGAACGCCAGCGTTACATGCGGCTGCGGCTCCAGCTTCCGCACGGCGAAGGACGCGGGCAAGCCGGCTGCCGAAGGCGAGTGCTAAGCGTCGGAGCTCTAGATTGATCGGCGGACTTTTTCGCCCCAGCCTCCCAGCTGTCCCGGGTTGTTCCTTCCGGGCGGCGAGGGAGGTTTGTTGTTATTAAGGATTCAAAATTGGACTTTTTTGAACAACCTTTGTAAGCGTATAATAATAGGAGACTCTACTGCAGAACAGGATGAATGCCGATGATTACACCGCTTGGCAGGAGCATTCGCGATTTCCGCCTTATCTACAAGAAGTTGCTTGTCTTCGAATATTTGTTTATGCTGCTGACAAGCTTCGCGATTCTTCCGCTGCTTAATTATATATTCAACAAAGTGATGTGGGTGGTCGGCACCGGATCGTTGCTTAATAACGACATCTACAGGCTGGGATACAGCTACGAAGGCGTTGCCGGCCTGCTTGCGATCGGAATGATCGCTTCGTTCGTGCTGTTTATCGAGCTGGGCGTCGTCATTACGATTGCCCAAAAACATTATTTTGGCCAAAACGTGCTTATCGCGGATTCGCTCTGGACGACGCTGCGCAGGACGCCGCGGTTGTTCGGCTTCGGTCTGGTCCAGCTTCTCTTCTTGCTGCTGGTCCTTATCCCGTTCGTTGATTCACCGTTGTCGGAAGCGTTTTATCGGTTGTTTAATGTGCCGATCTTTCTGAATACGCGAGTGTTTAACGGATCGCAGCTTATGATTGCCCTCTATATTCTGATCGTGGCGATTACGTTGTACATTGTGCTGCGCTGGATATTCGTCCTGCACTTTATCGTGCTGGAAGGGCAGAGCATTACCGAGGCGATCCGCAGCAGCTCGGCGATGACGAAGGGCAAGCGCCTCCATTTGTTTTTCGCCCTGTTCGTGTTCAACGGACTCGTGCTAGGCATCGGCTTCGTGCTGATTACAACGGTTTCTTATTTGCCTGCATGGCTGGACAATAATGTGCTTAAACTGTTTACGGACCACTATACGCTGACGCTGTCGACGCTGCTTGCCTATATGCTGACACTGTTAGTGATGCCGTTTAACCTGATCTATCTGACAAGGCTCTATTACGAATATGGTCTGCGCTTCGGCATAGATGTGGAGGATCGGCTGCAGATGTCGCGCAGCTTGCTGTTAGGAAGGCTGGAGAGGCGTATTACGAAGCTGCTGTCCAGGGTAAAGCGGAAGCGGATTGTGTATGCATCGCTGGCTCTTGTCTATCTTTGCCTGGCGCTGCTCGTCAGCTACAAGGCGAACGACAGTCTCGTCTATGCGAAGTGGAACGTCCTTGTGTCCGCGCATCGCGGCGACTTCGAATCGGCGCCGGAAAATTCTTTGCAATCCGTCCGCACCGCGATTCAAAAGGGTTACCAGTCGGTGGAACTGGACGTTCAGCTGACTGCGGACGGAACGGTCGTGCTGCATCACGACTATCAGTTGCTTCGCATGGCGGGCCTCAAGAAGCGGGTCAGCGAGCTTACGTACGATGAACTGTCCAAGCTGACCATCGGCACCTACGAAATTCCGCCGGAGCTCGCGGAAGGCGAGGAGGCCGGGAAAGAGAAGCAGGGCGAGATCGAGATTGTGAGGATCCCGCTGCTCTCGGAGGTGCTGGCGGAAGCCAAGGGCAACATCAAAGTGCTGCTGGACCTTAAGCCATATGGGGACGGAGAATCGCTGGTCCGCGAGGTTGTGGCGCTGGTGACCGCGTTCGAGATGGAGGAGGACGTCTACATCCAGTCGTTCGACAGCAAGTCGTTGTCGCTCATCCGCGCGCTGAACCCCGACATCCGCATCGGGCAGATTCTTTACTTCGCGTTAGGAGATTTAACGACCCTGGATGTTGACTTCTATACGATCGAGCAGGTCATGCTGACCAACAAGCTGGTCGACGAGGCGCATCGTCATGGCCGCGAGGTGTGGGTTTGGACGGTCAACAGCAGCCGCAATATGAAGGAAGTGCTCAAATATCGGATCGACGGCATTATTACGGACTATCCGGCGCGGGCGCAGACCATGGTGGAGCTTGACCTCTGACGGGAGAGCGAATAATGAGGCAAGGAGGCCGGGATGCCGTGTACAAAATATTTATCGTGGAGGATGACGAGAAGATTGCTGCTATTCTAAGTGGCAGAATGGAGCAATACGGCTACGAAGCCTCAGCCGCGACGGACTTCAGGGACCTGCTGCCGCAACTTGAGGCATTTGGTCCCCAGCTAGTGTTGCTGGACATTAACTTGCCGTACTTCGACGGTTATTATTGGTGCAGGCAAATTCGGACGCGCTCCAGCGTGCCGATCATCTTTATCTCCGCACGGGCGGGGGAGATGGATCAGGTGATGGCGATCGAGAACGGCGGGGACGATTACATTACGAAGCCGATCGCGCTGGAACTGTTGATGGCAAAGGTGAGAGGCGCGCTCAGGCGGGTTTACGGGGAATACGCGACGCCAACGCAGCAGCACGCAGGTCCCTTTCAAGGCGAGGCGGCATTGGGCGTCAATGCCGGCATTGCGGTATCCGGCGTAGCAGGGCTTTCGGCGGGAGGATTGAAGCTGTATCCCAGCCGCAACGAGCTGGAGTGGAGAAAGAAACGCGTCGAACTGACGAAAAACGAGTGCCTGCTGGCGGAATGCCTCCTGGGCAAGCCGGGACATATTATTCCGCGGGAGCAACTGCTGGAAGCGTTATGGGATGACGTGCAGTTCGTCGACGACAACACATTGACCGTAAACGTCACCCGCCTTCGCAAGAAGCTGGAGGAGCTGGGGCTGCCGAAGATCATCGAGACGGTTCGGGGGCAAGGCTACAAGCTGTCGATGGAACAACTGGAGGATGACGGGCATGAGGCATGACGGAGCATCCTCCGATACTTACGTTACCGGGCGCGAAGGAAATATGCTGTGGGTGTTCATAAAGGACAGGCTGCTCTATATCGTATGTATAATCGTCATTGTCCTGCTCGCCGTATCTTTGTTGATGCTGGAGATGGCACGATATCCCGGCATGGTGGAACCTGGGACCGTCTATTATTTTCTATTATTGGCCCTCGTCGCGCTTATTGCCTGGTTCACGGCGGATTATTACCGCCAAAGATATTTCCTTAAGCAAGTGAAGGAAGCTCTTGCGCGTACGAACGACTTGCAGGCCAGCGCGATCGTAACGGCCGGCGTCACGGGCGAACAGAGACTTGTCATGGAGCTGCTGCAGGAGCAGCACCGCGCATTCCTTGGCGAGCTTAGCCGGCACCGTCGCAGCCAGGAGCTGCATAACCATTTTGCCCTCCAATGGGTGCACCATATGAAGACTCCCCTCTCCGTGATTCACTTGCACATGCAAGAAGGAGCAGAGCGGGGCTGGAGCACGGAGGAGGAGCAGCGGGCGATGGCAGCCAGCGTGCTGGAGGAGACGGAGCGGCTGACGCGAGGGCTGGAGATGATGCTGCATACGGCCAGGCTGGACAAGTTCGAGCTGGATACGCATATTCGAAGGCTGCCGCTGCATGAGCTCGTACGGACGACGATTAATAATCACAAGCGGCTGCTCATCCGCCACTCCATCTATCCCAAGGTAGAGGGAGAGTTATGGGTGGAATCCGACGAGAAGTGGCTGGTTTTTGTTCTTCAGCAGCTGGTGAGCAACTCTATTAAATACAGCAAACATAAACCGGGCTCGAAGACGCTTGCCTTCCGTCTGCGCGAGCTGGAGGATGGCAAGGCTGAGCTGGCCATAGCCGACGAGGGCATTGGCATCGCGCCGCAGGATATCAGTCGCGTCTTCGACGCCTTCTTTACCGGAGAGAACGGACGGACGACGGGCGAGTCGACGGGGATGGGGCTTTATTTGACGAAAAAGGTGCTAGATAAACTCGGCCATGGCGTAAAGATTCGATCGGAGCTGGGAGCGGGTACGACGGTCATACTGACTTTCCGGCCGGCCGGCATTCATGTGATGGCGTAAGGAGACCATGCGGCGAGTTCGAACGTGACAACAATGTAAGGTTGCGGGGACTATTTTGAAAGGCAAATCGATGGGTTGCTCCTCCAGTATGGGTCTATACTAACGGTATGGAAATCAATAAGAGGCATTAGAGGAGGAGCAAGAAAGCGATGAGCGTACTAAGAGCGCAAGGTCTTGGCAAAATATATAGCAGCAAAGGCAATGTCGTATACAAGGCATTGGAGGATATCGATCTCCAGGTAGAAGCAGGGGAGTTCGTAGGCGTTATGGGACCGTCGGGGAGCGGCAAGACGACGCTATTGAATCTGCTTGCGACGATCGACCGTCCTACTTCGGGGACAATCGAGATTAACGGCGTCAATCCCGTAAAGCTCATGGAGAACAAGCTGGCGCTGTTCCGCCGCCGGGAGCTCGGCTTCGTCTTTCAGGACTTCAATCTGTTGGATACGTTGTCCATTCAGGAAAATATTATTTTGCCGCTAGTGCTGGAAGGCATGAAGCCGGCGTCCATCTTGCAGCGATTATCCCCGATCGCGGAAATGTTGGGCATCTCCTCCATCTTGAACAAGCGCACCTACGAGGTGTCCGGCGGGCAGAAGCAGCGCGCGGCTATCGCGCGGGCGATCATTCATCAGCCTTCGCTTGTGCTGGCGGACGAGCTGACGGGCAATCTCGATTCCAAGTCGGCAAAGGATGTTATGGATGCGCTGAAGGAGATGAACGAGAAGCTGAAGGCTACGGTGCTCATGGTCACGCATGATCCGTTCTCCGCGAGCTATTGCGAGCGGATCGTGTTTATCAAGGACGGCAAGCTTTTCTCCGAGATTCGCAAGGGCGGCAACCGTCAGGCGTTCTTTCAGCAAATATTGGATGCTTTAAGCGTGTTGGGAGGGAATTTCGATGACGTTCCGTTCGCTCGCGCTTAGCAATGTAAAGGGCAATTGGAGAGCGTACGGCGCGTTTTTCCTCAGCAGCGTATTCTCGGTCATGATCTTTTATATTTATGCGGCATTCATCTATCATCCCGATGTAGTAAGCGGGCATATTTTGCAAGCGGACAAGGTCCGTTCCGGCATGACGTTCTGCCTGTACTTGATTATCATCTTTTCGTTCATGTTCATTCTCTATTCCAATTCGGCGTTTCTAAAGACGAGAAAGCAGGAGTTCGGTCTATTCTCGCTGTTCGGCATGACAAAGAAGCAGCTGCGCAAGCTCGTCGTGTACGAAAACATGGTCATCGCGATACTCGCGATCGGCATGGGCATTCTGCTGGGCGTATTGTTCAGCAAGCTATTCTTTATGGCTCTTGGGGCGCTGCTGGATATGCAGGAGAGCATCGCCTTCGCCGTTCCGCTGAAAGCCGTATGGTTAACCGCCGGCGGGTTCTTCGCCCTGTTCCTTGCGATCTCGCTCTGGACGGTGGTTTGGATGGGCCGCACGGAGATTATTGATATGCTTAAGGCGGCCAGAAAGCCGAAGGGCAGACTTGTCTACTCGCGCTGGCTCGTTGCGCTTGCCGCGGCTTGCCTTCTATCGGGATATGCAATGGCATACATGATGGACTCCAATTCGTTCGTCGTGCTGTCGCTGCCGATTCTCGTGACGGTCGTCGTTGGCACCTACTTTCTGTTTACGCAGCTCAGCGTCCTGTTTATCGGATGGATTCAAAATCGTAAGGGCATCTACTATGGCCGCACGAACATGCTGATCTTTGCCCAGCTCGGCTACAAGATTAGAGACAACGCACGAATTCTGTTCGTCGTCTCCATACTGAGCGCCGTTATTCTAACCGCCATGGGAACCGTCTATATTATGCAGATTCAGAGCAGAGAGCAAATGCTGGAAAGCTCGCCTTATTCGCTGGCTTACGTTGAAAAAGGCCTCCATTCGCAGGAGGTCATCGATCAGGAGCAGCTTCGCGGGATTTTGAAATCGGATGGTTACTCCATATCGAGAGAAACGAAGACGGTCGGTTTAGCTTTGGAACAATACCATCTCACCTTTGAAAACTCTAGTCGGGAGATCGGATGGGAGAACTGGGAGGAGTCCAGCCCTGATTTATCCCTCTTCATCATATCCGCGACGGACTATAACAAACTTGCGAAGCAGCAAGGGGAACCGGCCATTAAGGTCGAAAGCGGCAAGTTGACTTTGCTTTATTCCGATAATTTCAGCACGACGTTAGGTCCCGGAAGGGCTGTCGGCGTACTGAATGGAGAACGTTTCGAGATGCCGGTCGCGGATTCCGCAAACGTCAACGTCGCAAACAACTGGATTGACTCTAATTTCTATACGATGGTCATGGATGACCTGAGTTTCGTGGATCTTATCTCCGGCATACCGGAGGAGGAGCAGCGCGTCTTCTATGGCATTGAGCTGGACCGCTGGGAGAAGGCGGCACCTACTGTCGCGAAATTGTCGGAGCTCGTGCCCGAGACGTTGAGGGGCGAAAAGGACTTCACGCGTTCCGAACGTTTTGTCGACATGAAGGCGGAGACATCGCTGATCTTGTTCATCGGTCTGTTCATTAGCTTATTGTTCTTTATCGCGGCAGGCAGCATGATCTACTTCAAGCTGTTTACGGAGCTGCAGGAGGATCAGTCCCAATATAAGGGACTGGCGCGCATCGGCATGACGCGCAAGGAAATTCGGCGCATCGTCGTCAGCCAAATCGCGATCGTGTTTTACGTCCCTTGCATCGTCGGCATCGTGCACGCGCTATTCGCGATGAAATCGCTCGACAATATGATGGGTTCGTCTAATTGGTTGTACTCCTTTGTCGTAATCGGCGCCTATATCGTCATGCAGACGCTGTACTTCTTGCTGGCAAGCGGCAGCTATATGCGCAGCTTGACTCGGGTAACGGCGGTTTAAGCAACCGAATAAAGGGTATGCCGACAACGAAAACCGGCCCGCTGCTTCCCCTTGAGGGTGGCGGCGGGCCGGTTTTGTTACCACATAAGAAAGTATTAGTTTTCGATTCTCGAAAACGACTTTCTTATTGGCGATAAAACCTACCTTTAAACGCGGTCGATCATCGTCGAGAGGCCTCGATAGAGGTTTTCTCACGCGAGCAGCGAGGCTACGGATTCCATCCGCACCTCGCTGCCGCTGACGTATCCGCCAAAGGTCTGGCAGGAATAAGCGATGCTCCCGGACAGGTCGAGCAGCGTCAGACGACAGCCGTGTTTCGCGCCCGTATCGATGCCGATCCTTCTCGAATCCGCCCATAGCAGGCCTGACGGAGCTCCCAGCTTAAAGGTTGGCGTATGGCCAAATACGATACGGTATTTGCCTGGCAGCCTACTTTCCGGCTGAAGATAAAATTCCTCGCGGATTTCCGTCAAATCGCTTGCGGTCTGAGATCGCAGCGTGCGGCCGGGCCTTATGCCTGCATGAACGAACAAATAGGGAGGCCGTTTAATGTACAGCGGCAAGCTTCCGATCCAATTCGCATATCTGCGATAGGCTGAGCCTCTGCGCCTCAGCATCGAGGCGAGCTTTAGCTCCTGATTGCCCGGAATGGCCTTGGCGCCTCCTTCTACAAGCTTCTGCACAAAGTCAAGCGTGCTCCAGCTTGCGGGCTGATCCGCGTCGATATAATCGCCTAACAGCAATAACGTGTCGACGAGCGGGTCGTACGCGGCAGCCTCCAGCAGTCTCTGGCAGCCATCCTTGTGTCCGTGTATGTCGGATATGACGAGCAATCGTGTTTCCGCGATTATGGATGACTGATGGATCACTTGCGATCGACTACCTTTCGTCCTCGTACTTGTACATGGATGCGGAGTCAGGAGAGATCCCGAAAATCACGTACTCGCCAGTCGGCAGAGGGTTCTCATGTATAATATACAGCCGTCGTCCGCAAGAGGTCTCGGCGATTGCCCGCCGCGGTCTCTTCGAACTAACAATGGACGACAAGCACGAATGGAATCAGCTCCCGCGCTGCGCAGATGTTTTTAGGAAGCTGACCTCGACATGAAGCACCTCCGAGCGGCTGCCCGTTCGGACAGGCGGCCCCCAGAAGCCGAACCCCGAAGATACGATCGCGTGCAGCTTGCCCTTGCGCTTGTAGCCCCAGTCCAACTCGAACATTCTCCGCGTGATGAGATGATTAGGCATCATCTGGCCGCGATGGGTATGGCCGGATAAGCTGAGATCGATGCCGCTTGCCTCGGCCTCGCCCAGTTCCAGCGGCTGATGATCCAGCAGAATGAGCGGCTTGGAGGCATCCAGCGGCTCTACCAGCTCGGCGATGGATTGGCGTCGCTCCCGGCTGCGGCCTTCCGAAGCTTTGTCTTTGCGTCCGATCAGGACGAAGCTGTCTTCGATGACCACCGTTTCGTCCATAAGGACATGTACGCCGATTTTACGCATCTCGTTCACGTATTCCGGCACCTTACCCCCGAAGTATTCGTGATTGCCGGTAACGGCGTAGACGCCAAGCGGCGCCTTCAGCTTGCCCAACGTCGCGCCCATTCCTTTTCTTACGAACGGCTCCAGATCATCGTCCAGCACATCGCCCGGAAGAAGGATGATGTCGGGTTTAATCTCGTTTACTTTGGCGATCAGCCGATTTAGGTGCCGATGTCCGATGACAGAGCCAAGATGAAGATCGGACGCGACGGCGATCGTTAATCGGCTTCTGTCTCCGGCGCTTTTCTCGACGGCAATGTCGTATCGCCTGATGACGGGGCTCCACGCGTTGCGCGTGCCTACCGCCAGAATGAGCAGCAGCAGGAGAGCGGCGACGCTGCCTACGCCGACGACATAGACATTTCTGTCCGCTCCCGCGAGCTTTAGCGCCAGAGCGGCTGCGTCCGTGATCGGCAGCAGTAGCAGGCCGTATTGCAGCAAGGCGAGCCAGTACGAGCCGATTATTTTGGCGGGTTCGGCTAGAAACCGCAGCGGCGTGGACTGACCAAGCCGTCCGATAATATACGCGAACGCGATCAATGCGACGACTATTGCGTAAGCGGGCCAAGCGCTCCAGCCGGTGAGCTCCGACATGAGCAGCCAGCCGTTCCAGCCGATATAGACGGCAATGGCGGAATAGATCGCGAGAAAGACGATAATCGTAAACAAAGTGCGAGCTTTCATGAGTGATCAGGCTCCTTTGCGAATCTGGTAAATGAATAAAAGTAGAGTAGAAGCTGATGAATACTATAGCACAGCACGAGAGGGGTCTTCCAATCCGGCGCGCGGAGAATGCCAAGGCAGCTGTCGACATAGGCTCTCGAGAACGATATTCCTGCACTTTCGTTGCGTCTTCGGCGTGCCTTGTGGTATCTTGTCACCATGATAGTAAGAGATGGGGGAAGCGACATATGAAATCGTTGGTGCTGGCCGAGAAACCTAGCGTAGCGAAGGAAATCGCGCGGGTGCTCGGCTGCGGCGGGAAGCAGAAAGGATACTTCGAGGGACCGAAATACGTGGTGACATGGGCGCTTGGACATCTGGTTACGCTGGCCGAGCCGGAAGAATACGATGTCAAGTTCCGAACATGGAATCTGGAGGACTTGCCGCTGCTGCCGAACAAGATGAATCTGAAGGTCATTAAAGAAACATCCCATCAATTTAAGACGGTGGCGCATCTGTGCAAAAGAAACGATTTGAATGAACTGATTATCGCTACCGACGCGGGGCGCGAAGGCGAGTTGGTGGCTCGCTGGATTATGGAGCTCGTCCATTGGCGCAAGCCGTTTAAGCGGCTGTGGATTTCGTCGCAGACGGACAAGGCGATTAAGGACGGCTTCGCCGCTCTGAAGCCAGGCAAGGATTATAACTCGTTATACGCGTCGGCGGTATGCCGCGCCGAAGCGGACTGGCTGATTGGCCTTAATATGACGCGCGCTTTGACGACCAAGTACAACGCGCAGCTTGCCGCGGGTCGGGTTCAGACGCCGACGCTGTCGATCATGATGGAGCGCGAACGGGAAATTGCCGAATTCCAGTTGAAGCCGTATTGGACCGTATCGGCTAACTTCGGCAGCTTCAACGGACAATGGCGCGAAAGCGATTCCCATGATGGAAGGTTATGGACGCGCGAAGCTGCGGAGGCCGTTGTCGAACGGGCCAAAAAGGCGGGAACGGCGAAGGTGGAGAGAATGCGCACCGCAGAGCGCTCCGAGCCGCATCCGCAGGCCTACGACTTGACTGAGCTGCAGCGCGACGCGAACAGAAAGCTGGGCTTCTCGGCCAAGCAGACTTCGAACGTGCTGCAAAGGCTGTACGAGACGCACAAGCTTGTTACCTATCCGCGGACGGATTCCCGTTATCTGTCGAGCGATATGACGGCAACGCTCAAGGGACGGCTTGAAAGCGTCGCAACCGGGCCGTACACGGCTTTAGCGCGCAAGCTGCTGCGAGCTCCGCTGCAGGTAACCAAGCGGATCGTGGACGACAGCAAGGTCAGCGACCACCATGCCATCATTCCGACAGAGCAGTACGTGCAGTTAGGCGCTCTTACGAACGAGGAACGGCGACTCTACGACCTTATCGTGCGCAGGTTCATTGCTCTGTTCTACCCGCCCTACCGTTACGACGAGACTAGCGTTGTGATCGTAGCCGGTGGCTTGTCCTTCCACGCGAAAGGCCGAATAGAGAAGGCGGCGGGCTGGAAAGAAGTATACGCCGGCGGAAGCGAGCCGCTGCAAGACGACGATGACAGCGAAGAAGGAGATGGCGGGAGCGCTCGCGATCGACAACCTTCCCAAACGTTGCCTTCGCTGTCCGTTGGCGGTTCACTGCCGCTTAAATCCGTTGCAGCCAAGGAGCTTCGCACGCTTCCTCCTGCGCGGTATACGGAAGCGTCCTTGCTGACCCATATGGAGAAGCACGGGCTGGGTACGCCGGCGACACGCGCGGATATTATCGAGAAGCTGCTCTCCACCGACACGATCGAACGGATCCGCAGCACGTTGGCTCCTACGGCTAAGGGCAAGCAGCTGATCGAGCTTGTCGTCGAGCAGTTGCGCAGTCCCGAGCTGACGGCGGCATGGGAGAGCGAGCTGGAGCGGATCGCCAAGGGAAAGGGAGATCCCGCGAAGTTTATGGCAGGAATCCGCACGCAGGCCGCAAGCTGGGTTGCGGAGGTGAAGCGGGAGACGAAGGAGTACAAGCCTCATAACGCAACGGGGTCGTTCTGTCCGGAATGCGGCAAGCCGATGGTAGAGGTGAAAGGGAAACGCGGCAAGTCGTTGGCATGTTCGGATCGGGAATGCGGATACCGCAGACATTCGGAGCCGGTATTGCTCAACAAGCGCTGCCCGCAATGCCGTAAGAAGATGGAGCTTCACGATGGCAAGGCCGGCAAATACGCGCAATGTAAGCCATGCAACGTCATTGAGATGCTTGGCGACAAGGACGGGAGCCGCATAAACAAGCGGGAGCAGCAGCGGCTCGTCGAGCAATACAGCGAGAGCGCGCCGCTTGGCAACAGCCTGGCGGATAAGCTGAAGGCCGCGCTGGAAGCCAAGCAAAACAAGTAGATTTCTGCGAAACGGAATGATAATAAGGCGCCGCGAATGGAACGGATACGTTCAGTCGCGGCGCTTTTCTCTATGGAATTCGGGCTTCTGCTAAAGGCGATCATCCACGAGAGGAGGACATTCCTGCCATATACTAGAGAGAAAGAGTAGTAGGGAAGGAGCTCTTAAAAAATGATGATTCATAATCATGGAGGCAGGCAGCTCGCAAGCAAGTGGGCGAAGACGGAAGCGCTGCTCGCCGAGCCGTCGCTCGTGCAGCATATTCCGCCAACGCGGAAATATAGCCCTTATGCTCTAATGAGCATGCTCCAGCAGCATGGCATGGTGGTCGTCAAGCCGATCGTCGGATCCGGCGGAGGCGGTGTCATCAAGGTAACGAGGGACCTCGGAGGATTTACGCATACGTACCGCGATCGCACACAGCGTTTCCAGACGTTTGATGGACTTGTCCATGCACTTGGCAGCCGAACGGGGAAAAGGAGCTATTTGATTCAAAAGGGCATTCAACTGGCTACCGTCAACGGCAGACCGATCGATTATCGTGTCAAATACGTGAAGACTCGTTCGGGTTGGGAGTATCGCTCGCTTGTCGGCCGTATCGCGAGACGGGGATTGTTCGTGACCAACCTCAGCCAGGGAGGAGACATGGTGACTGCCGGACAAGGCATTCGCGCTTCGCTCGGCGCATCGCAGGTGAAGGGCAAAAAAGCAAAGATGCGTGCCCTGACGGTTATGTCGACCCGGGTGCTGGAGCGGAAGTATCCTGGAATCGGGCAATTAGGTTTCGATTACGGGATCGATAGAAACGGGAAAATATGGATCTTTGAAGTCAATACGAGGCCGCATTAAGGGGAAGACGGAGGAGGCTCCGTCTTTTTCTCGTCTTTCCAAGTCTAAATGAGCAGCTATGCTAATAGTTTCGTTAATAGAACTATAAAAGGTGATTAAAGTTTTTTATTGAATAGAAGCTTATTTGGGATGTGGATAACTCTATCCACATTGTACCATCTGATTTTGCTCATTTTATGATATCTATTCACACTTCATTAACAGTGTATCCACATCCCTATGTGCATAATAAGGCGTGTTGTCCCGAATTTCGTCGCATGCTACACTAAAAAATGTAAAGGGAAGAGATGGAAAAAAGGAGGTTTCATGATGGAATTATTATCCGACGACCTGCTCATTGACACCTATTTTGCCGCTATTGAATATAAGCTGGAGCCCGATTTCATACGAATGCTTGCTATTGAAGTAAAGCGCAGAGGCGTGGATATCGCCGCTCACGCGAATCGCAGACAGCCGGCCTGATCTCCCGGGAATTCTGACTTCCCATGCCGGACATGACAATCATCCAACAGGCCAGCCGGCCACCATGACCTCGCCAAGATGCCCGCAGCTTTCACAGTAGACGATATGGACGCATGTATCTCCAGAGGCATCATAAGGTCTCCCGGTCTCGGGACCGGCAGACAGTGGACCGTAAGGCTCGTAAGGTCCTGTCCAATCCGTTAATCTGCCGCATTCTGTAAGCACGCCTCCGCATATATCACATAGTTGTATAGTATCGACAATTCCGTTGCATAACGGACATAACATAAGGGTACCCTCCTCGGACGAAAAGGCAGCAATTGCCCCTCGCACACGTTTCGCGTTCGGACGGCAGATGCCGTACCGCGCTCCCGTATCGCCAAGTTTAGGATACCCTTAACCTTGTAATGTATGTTGCGCCAAAGTTGGCCGCGCGGGCCAAGCTACAGTTTCATATTGCTGCTATGACCCGGCGAGAGCTTCGCGCTTGGATCGATATATACCTTTGCGTTGTTGATGGCGGTCGGGGCTTCGCCAAAGCCGACGGCAATGAGCTTAAGCTTGCCGGGGTAGGTCGTAATATCGCCTGCCGCGAAGAGGCCTGCAATGTTCGTCTCCATCCGCGTATCGACGACGATAGAGCCGCCTTGAATGTTGATGCCCCATTCTGCGATTGGTCCCAGAGACGAGACAAAGCCGAAGTTGACGATGACGGCATCTACATCGAGATCGGAGGTTTCGTTCGATTTGACGTCTGTGAGCGTGACCTTCGTAATGAGATCCTCACCGTGCAAAGCCGTAATTTCTTTGGGCGTAACGACGTTTACGCTGGAGTTCATCAAGTTCTCCACGCTGTGCTCGTGGGCGCGGAATTTGTCGCGGCGATGAATGAGTGTGACGCTTTTTGCGATCGGCTCCAGCATGAGAGACCAGTCTACGGCTGAATCTCCGCCACCGCTGATCAGAACGCGCTTGTCCTTGAAGCGCTGCAAGTCCCCTACAAAGTAATGGAGGTTCCTGCCCTCGAACCTGGCCGCTTCCGGAAGATCCAACCGACGAGGCTCGAATGCGCCTACGCCAGCCGTAATAATAACCGCTTTGGCATAATGGACGGTCCGATCCGTCGTCACCTCGAATAAACGTTCATCTTTTTTTACTACGGCTACGACTTTTTCTTCCAAACATATCTCGGGTTTGAACAGATCGATTTGCTCCTTAAGCCGATCGACGAGCTCTTGTGCAGTCACTTTAGGGAACCCTGCTACATCGTATATATATTTTTCAGGATAAAGAGCGGCTAGCTGACCGCCTAGCTGAGGCATGCTTTCGATTATTTTTACGGATGCCTGGCGCATGCCGCCATAGAACGCGGCGAACATCCCCGCAGGTCCTCCTCCGATAATGAGAATATCAACCACAGCGTTTTCATTTACTTGCTCCGACAACTGTCTGCACCTCCGTAAATTGAGTGTTACGGTTATCATTATAAGCCTTTGCCTGAGAGTATGATATATATAACTTTACTGCAGTTATAAAATTTGTGAGATCGAGGCCGGGAGTCAAATTATACGATCGGCTAAGAACATTATTTTAGAAGGGATTTTTCATTTGTACAGTGTTCTAAACATTTTCGTATAAAATACCCTTGAAACTTTGTTCAAAAGTCTGTAATATGTCTGATGTATATGTGAGATGGTCTAAGGAGAAAAACGGCAAACGCCGTCGAAATTTCCAAAAACGTTTTTGGCTCCTTTGCATGATAATGGTTATGAGGACACAAACTACTGAAAGTTATCTTACTTTTTCGATTATGTTTGTGTAATTTTTCACAAGTTTATCTAAATTGAAAAGAAAAAAACGAATGGATGGGATCCCACAATGAGCAACATACCGAAAATTGTAATTCTTGGCGCTGGCTACGGAGGCGTGCTGACTGCGCTTCGTCTGCAAAAAGAGCTGAATTATAATGAAGCCGACGTCACACTGGTCAACAAACACGATTATCACTATATCACGACGCATCTGCACATGCCTGCAGCCGGCACTGACAATCCGGAAAACGCGCGCGTCAGCATCTCCAAGCTGATCGATGAATTTAAGATCGACTTCGTTAAATCGACAGTCGTCCAAATTCGTCCGCAAGACAAAAAGGTTATTCTGGAAGACGGAACACTGTCTTACGATTACCTCGTAATCGGTCTTGGCGGCGAACCGGAAACTTTCGGTATCCCTGGCTTGGGCGAACATGCCATGAACATCCGCAGCATCAACTCCGTTCGCTTGATCCGCGAACATATCGAATATCAATTCGCGCGTTACAAGCGCGAGCCGCATCGCACCGATTACCTGACATTCGTTGTCGGCGGAGCTGGCTTTACGGGCATCGAGTTCATCGGAGAGCTCTCCGACCGTATTCCAGAGCTGTGCAAACAATTCGACGTCGATCCGACGCTTGTCAAGATCTACAACGTTGAAGCCGCTCCTACGGCTCTTCCAGGCTTCGATCCGGAGCTGGTAGAATATGCGATGGACGTTCTGACGAAGAAGGGCGTTACATTCCGCATCGGCACGGCCATCAAAGAATGCTCGCCGGATGGCGTTATCGTTGGCGAAGGCGAAGAAATCAAGTCGCAGACGGTTATCTGGACCGGCGGCATCCGCGGCAACCGCTTGATCGAAGAAGCGGGCTTCGAGACGATGCGCGGACGCGTCAAGGTCGATGAATTCCTGCGCAGCCCGGGCTCCGAGAACGTCTATATCGTTGGCGACAACTCGCTGATGTTCAACCCTGAGGGCCGTCCATATCCGCCGACTGCACAGATCGCTATGCAGCAAGGCGTTATTTGCGCCAACAACCTGGTAGCTTCCATTCGCAATCAGCCGCTTAAGACGTTCTCGTTCTCCAATAAAGGAACGGTTGCATCCCTGGGCAAAGGCGAAGCGATTGGCATCGCTTTCGGCAAGAAATACAAAGGCCGCGTAGCTGCTTGGCTGAAAAAGGCAATCGACCTTCGTTACCTGTTCATTATCGGCGGCATTCCGCTTGTCCTGCGTAAAGGCAAATTCCTGTAATGCGCCACTGCAGCGTACAAGTCCGCGGCTTGTTAACGAGAGACGAGCTCGATCGTTATAACGCCTTGATCGAGGTTGGCTCCTATCTGGAGTCGCAGACCCGTTACGATCTGGCTTATACGGTGCAGAAGGAGATCGACATTCTGATCCTTCCGGCCATCGAGCGCCTTAAGGAGAAGAGCCGTGCACGCGATCGCGCTACCCAGGAATACCTGGAAGCGAAGGAACGCGGCGAATCGTTGTCGGATGACGAGGACGAGGATTAACGTTCGCTAGACCGCATGACCATACTGCTAACCAAAAGCTTCGGACGGCCTTATTGGGCTGTTCGGGGCTTTTTTTTGTAAAGGAACTAGTCGTCGATGGGACCGACTTGGAACTTGGAAAGTGGCTGCAGTGGCGTGTTTGAGCTTCTGGAGGCAAATTCCAATTATGAAGACTTGTGTTTTTTCCAGATTGGCTTGTGTTGATTCCAGCAATATGGAAAACGTAGTGTTCGTCTAGAAAATAGATAGTGAGGATTACGAGCCGCTGACCCCCAATCTAACAAATTGATAGTATCGTTACGGAGGCCCATCCGTTACCATAAACCCCGTCAACCAAAACTTGGCATGGGCGAAAGGGGAACTGGGGATGAGAAGCAAGGGAAGCCGAACTACCCGCATGTGGCGGAGGAAAGGGACCGCAGCGATATTGTCGCTTGCACTGCTGGCAAGTATCGCAGCGCCGGTTCATGCGCACGAGGTCGACGCGGAAGCTGCAACAAGTCAAGCAGGATCGGAGGCTCCGAGTTACGGAGTCGGCACAGAGGTGCCTGTACTTGGCACGCTCGTTACAGATGTTCAAGAGAACGTCATATTGATCCCGACGGATGACTCGTTCATCGAAGGACAAGACGAGGCGCGAAGAGACAAGATCAACGGAGCAAGCACCTCCGTTCAGGTTGCCTCGAACAACGCTAACGAACGGATTATTTACCTGAAATTCGACTTGGAGGACGAAGAGGTCGCCGATATCGGATCTGCAACGCTTCGCTTGTTCAACAACGATACGCGGTATAACCGGGTCGTATCGGCCCATGAGCTGAGCGACACGTCATGGAGTGAATCTACGTTGACCTGGAACAATGCGCCAGCTATTGGAGGGGGGATCCGGCGGAACGGCAGTCCCGTAACGTTCTCTACCGCGGCAACCGGCAATGCGGATGACCGGCTGCTTGGCGCCAAATATTACGAGCTGGATGTAACGGAATACGTGAAGGCCGCGGCTGGCCAGACAGAGCTTGGCCTTGTCGTGCAAAGCGATGGCTTCACTTCGTTCGCCAGCAAAGAATACGAGGGAGGCGCCTATCCGCCGCAGCTCGTATTAAGCGCAGACGAGCTTGAGCCGCCTGCGGATCCTGTCTATAAGGAGCTGGGGGAGAACGGGCGCAGCAGCTTGTACCCAGAGGATTGGTATCCCGGCTATAAGGACGGGGAAGGTCGATTTTTGCACGACTTCTCGTTTGCAGGGTATCGCAAAGGGCTGGAACCTATTCCGGATGTTGTGCCTGGAGATATCGTAGATGTCACGGAGTCTCCGTATAACGCCGACAGGACGGGAACGACGGATGCAACGGCTGCGATTCAAGCTGCGATTGACGATATAGGCGAAGCCGGGGGAGGTGTCGTATTCTTGCCTGCCGGCACCTATAAGATAAAGCCGCAAGGCACAAACAACCAATCGCTGAAGCTGAACCGAAGCGGCGTCGTTCTTCGGGGAGCCGGCCCGGAGGAAACATTTCTGTTCAACGACGAGCCGGTCATGAGGGGCAAAGATATTATTACCGTCATCTCGGAAGGCGCTGGCTTCCAGGCGGTACCTGGAACGGAGACGAATATTCGTACCGATCTGCCGGAGCCGACGGTCACGATTCCCGTTCAGGATTCATCGGCTTATCGGACAGGCGATTGGGTGACGATAAGCAATCGGTATACGGCCGATTTTATCGCGGAGCATGATATGGCAGACTGGTGGGCGACGTATATCGGCAACGAAGGGATTACGTTTTATCGTCAAGTCGTGGCGATTGATGCCGAGACGCATACGCTGACGATCGATATCCCGACACGATATCCGCTTAAGGTGCGGGACTCCGCGAGAGTGTATAAGCTGAATCCGCCCGTCACGGACGTCGGAGTCGAGCATCTGTCCATCGGCAATGTGCAGAACCTGACGCCAGGCATCGGAGAGAGCGACGATACGAAGGAAGGAACGGCCGGTTTCCAAGTGGCGGGCACCAATGCGGTCAACTTCGTGAGAGTTGCCAATGCTTGGGCGCGGAACGTACATTCCTACAGACCGGCTACCAACGATGAGGATTATGACTACCATCTGCTGTCCAGCGGCATTCATACGTCGAATACGCGCAACGTGACGATTGTGGATTGCGTCATGCAGAAGCCGTTGTTCCGCGGCGCTGGCGGCAATGGCTATCTCTTCGAGCTGGTCGGCAACGACAATCTCATTCTGAATGCCAAAGCGGTGGAAGGACGCCACAACTACACGTTCTCCCATATGCGGACGAATGGCAACGTCATACGAAATTCCATATCGGTCGAACCGACGCATGTCATCGACTTTCATCAATATTTGAGCGCTTCCAACCTGCTTGACGGCATGCAGCTGTACGGAGACCGGATCGAAGCCAGCGTAAGGCCATATCCATCCTCGCAGCCCAATTACAAGCACGGTCATACGACTTCGCAGACGGTCATCTGGAATACGCTAGGATATGAAGCGATGGACGGCACCGGCATCATCGTCGACTCCAGGCAGCACGGCTACGGATACATCATCGGAACAAGCGGCAACGATGCCGAAATCCGCATAACCCCGGATATTCATTCCGGTAAAATAACGGCGCCAATCGATTTCGCCGAAGGCATCGGGCAAGGCGACCGGCTGTTTCCTTCCTCGTTGTACGAGGACCAGCTTGCCAGACGCATGGAACGAATGCCGACGGAGCTGCAGTCGATCAAGCTAGGCGGCAATCCGCTTACAGGCTTTCAGCCTGGCAAACGCGTCTACGACATAGAACTGCCTTTTGGCACTGTAAAAGTACCCGCGATCCAGGCAACGACTTCCGTGGCAGGGGCTGCAGTAGAGCTCGCGCTTCCGGATTCACTTCCCGGAACGGCGAACCTACAAGTCACTTCGGCGGACGGAGCAGCTACGGCGCTGTATGCCCTGCATCTCCGAGCAGCGGATTCGCCGGCCGTATTGGCAGAAATCGCGCTTCAGCCGGACAGGACGAGACCGGGCTGGAAAAGCGGCTTAAAACTGGATGCAGGCACGGACGCCTTTTTGTCCGTTACGGGGCTGATGTCTGACGGGACAGAAGCGGATATGGATGGAGCGGCGATTTCGTACTCGTCTTCCCAGCCAGAAGTTCTCGCGGCAGGAGTGGACGGATCCTTAGAAGCGATCACTCCCGGAACGGCCAATGTGACGGTCAGCGTCACGCTTGGAGCCGTTACACTGACAAAAACGATCGCGGTTGTGTCGGCGGTGCCGGTCCATACGGATGAGGAGGTACTGCCCGTCTCCCTGGTCAGTTCAAGCGGTGACGATGGCAACGTCGTGGAGAACGTGCTCGACGGCGACTACGATACACGCTGGTCTGCCAGCGGCGAAGGGCAATGGATGATGGCAGATCTGGGCGCTGTTCATCATGTAGGAGCAGTCAGTATCGCGTTCTACAACGGGCATATTCGCAAATCGAAGTTTGAGCTGGCTTTCTCTCTGGACGGAATGCAATGGACGACCGGTTACTCTCTCAATCCGGCCGGCAATTCCAGCGGAACGACAAGCACGTTCGAATTGTTCGAGCTTGCAGTGCCAATGAACGCTAGATACGTGAAGTATGTCGGTTATGGAAACTCGGCGAATGCATGGAACAGCATAAGCGAGATTCGGTTCCATCCTGCTGACGTGCCGGGGCCAACAGCTTCTCCGACGCCAACATCGCCGTCCACGATCATACAGCCGACGCCAACTCCAAAGGCTACGATAAGTCCGTCTCCCACGCCTGTTGCAGCTGCGGTCGAAGCCTCCTTTGACGGGACGAACAATCCGGTAATAATTATGACGGAGGTGGCGAGCATTGAAGCTGCAGGAGATATGTTTGCCGGCGGCGAGCTCGGCGAGAGCGGGAAGGCGACATTTCGGTTCGAGCTGTTGGAGGCGGAACATGTGAATGGACTGAGTAATGAGGCTCGTGGCGCTATCGGCGATCGTCCAATCCTGGATATAAAGGTGATTTCGGGCGGCCAGACGCTGAAGTGGAGCAATCCGGATTCTCCTGTTACTGTTAAGTTGCCATACAAACCAAGCGCCGCGGAGCTATCCAATCCTGGAGCGCTGGAGAAGCTGACGATCTGGCATCTGGATGAGTCGGGGGTCACGCAGCCGATTCCCAATGCCTATTATGACCCGGAGCTCGCAGTCATTGTCTTCCGGACGACGCATATCGGCCGGTATGCGGTCGTTCTGAGAGAGCATGTTTTCAGGGATTTAAACGGCTACAGCTGGGCTAGCGACGAGATTGGAGTTCTGGCAGCCAGAGGAATAATCAAGGGGACGACGGCGTCAACCTTCCAGCCATCCGCGAGCGTGAAGAGGGCCGACTTCGTCACAATGATCGTCCGAGCGCTGGGACTGTCGGCTAAAGGGGGAACATCGTTCTCTGACATCAGCGACAAAGCCTATTATTACGGCGAAGTCGGCATCGCGGAACGCCTTGGCATCGTACAAGGCATGCCCGGCGGCAGCTTCCGTCCCGAATCTGCCATCACCCGCGAGGAAATGATAGTGATAGCGGCAAGAGCTATGAAGGCGGCGAGAATAGAAGCTGAAACTTCCGCTGCGGGCAATCTCGCCGGGTTCGCGGACGCAGCGGAAGTATCCGACTATGCGAAGGAGAGCATCATCGCATTGACGGGGCTAGGGCTGGTGAACGGCAACGGCGGCAAGCTGAAGCCGCAGGCGGCGGCTACGCGAGCCGAAGCGGCAGCGCTGATCTACCGGATGCTGCAAGCCAGATAAAAAATCCCCCCATAACCAGGCTACTCACTGGTCGAGCTCCATTTTTTGGAGACATTAAAAAAAACGTGAGTTGAAGCTGGCGTCGGTACACTACCGACGTCAGCCTTTTTTATTGTTAGGAAATTATGCGACTCCGCTACGCCCGCTCCGCCTGCCGGTATTCCGAGGGCGTCATGCCGGAAAACTTTTTGAAGCTCCGCATGAAACTTGTGACGTTGGTATAGCCTACCTGTTCCGCAATCTGGTTAACGGTGGAAGGGCCTTCTAAAAGCAGCTTTTGAGCCTCCTGCATCCGTATGGCAATCACATAGTCCACAAAATTGATGCCGGTGCTTTGCTTGAATATTTTGCTCAGATGGTTGGAACTGATGGCAAATTCCTCGGACAGCAGGTTCAGAGACAGCCCGCTTTGACCGTAATGCAGGGAAATATAAGCCGTAATCCGGGCTATCAGCTCATCCGCTTTGGTTTTGGAGTTGCGCTTTTCGACCAAGGCTTCTACCATATACTCCATCAGCTCAAGCAAATACTCTCGCATATCGGAGAGGCTCCCGGTTCGGGCCAGCCGCCCCTCGATTTCCGTATGGCCGGATTGGAGGCGTTCCAAAAGAGCCGGGTCGGCTACTTTTTTGCCTGTTCGGTATATGAGCTGGAGGGCGAACTGCACCATGGTTTTGTCGGCGAAGCGGCATTGTGCGGCCATAACGAATATGGCGGACAGCAGCTCCGCCACCTTGTCCGGATTGGTCTGCCAAACCGCTTCCTGCAATTGGTCGGCCAGATCGAACAACTCCATCAAACCCGCCCCGTCCAGCGCGGATATGTCATTTCCGGTAATAATCGTGCCCGGTCCGGCCACCAGCTTGTAATGGATGCATTCCTGGGCTGCCTGGTACGAGTCTTTGATGTCTGCGAAGCGGCGGCTGTAGCTGCCGATGCCGATGCTTACGGAATGTTTGATGTACTTCTGGACAGCGTCCAGCAGCGACTGGGCGAATGTCACGGCCTGCTCCATGTTCGCAACGGCATCCTCCTCCAGGAAGCTGATCAAAATCACCGCCTGATACTCGTTGATTTGCACAGCCCCGCCTTTAAGCGCCTCGCCTCTTTCCTTCATCAACTCTTCCGCAACATTGCAGACTGCGTAGAGATACGGGTTCAGGTCGGATATTTTCTCCAGAAGGACCTTGTTGTCCAATTCGGCAATCATTACTATGTAATGACCGAGGTACAGCTCCAGGCCGATATGGTCAAAGTAGGGCTTGGCCAGATCATATCGGGTCCGATGGCCCGTGACGATATCAAACAAAATCTGAAGTTTCAGAGCAGGTTTGCTCTCCTGAAGCTGCCGCACCGCATCGGAATAACCGGTCAACACATCACGGATTGTGCCCTCCAGGCGGTTGAAATCCGGCCGCAAACTGCCTGCCCCTGTCGCCGTCCCCCCGTCGCGCTTGCTGAACAAGCTCTCCACCTTATTGATGAACCGCTCCATGGGAGTGAACCAGGTCTTGTTGACCAGCACAACGGATCCCACCGACAACAGCACCATTATGCCCGCTAAAGCCAGGAGAATATTGCGGATGGCGAGGAACAGGCCGCTCATTTGGCCTTGAGACACCACATAAACCAGCTTCCACCCCGTATAGGCGGAAGAGGAATAGAATACCCACTCCGAAGCCTTGCCGTTCTTGTGCCTAGTGAAGCCGCTGTCTTTTTCGAACAACAACTGCCCACCCAGCTTGTATTCGGCGATATTTCGGCCGATTCGGGATTTGTCCGCGTGGGACAGGATGGTCCCCTGCTCGTCCGTGATCAGCACATTTCCGCTATTGCCGAACTGCAAATCGGAGAACATGTCCGACAGAATGGTTTCGGGCAGGTTGACGGCGATAACGCCCTTGCGGTTCTTCGGCTTATCCGCCATGGGATAAAATCGGATTAGCGTAACCGTGTGGCGATTTACGTTTTTCTCCATAAAGAGAGGATTTGCCGTCCATTTGTAATAAAAGTTTTCCGTATAAAACGTACTGATCCAATGTTTATCCGTTTCCTCGGAAGTGGGGTTATACAGCTCTTCGGACAGCAGCATTTCGTTGGCCCGGGAATACAGATACATGGACTGGATGACAGGGTAGGAGCGCTTGAGCCCGCTGATCTGGGATTGGATGCCGTCCAGCCGGATCAGATACTCGGGGTCGCCTGTGCGGGGGGTATTAAAGAAAAATGCCGCGTCCCCCGTTTGCAGCATCTGGATGATCGCCCGGTCGATCTCCTCAAGGGTGCTCTCCATTCGTTTATTGATCTGGTTCAGCATCTGCAAGTTGGAATCGATGACCTCGCGCTCCAGGCGCTCCGTTCCGCTTATATATGAAATCAGCACCGTGCTCGCAATAATCAGGATGAAGAGGGAAGCGTAAATCATCTGGATCTTGTATGCCATATTCCGCTTCACCCGCTGTCGCCTCCCTTGGTTGTAATCGCTCCATCCATCATAATTTGCGAGCCTGAACAAGGCAACTTGCATTTTACGCCAGGGCTTGCATTTTTGATGCTTCACGTCAAATCCAACATCCGGCAAGCTTTGACAACAAACTGCGACTACTCGGTTCCAACGGGTTGCCCTACATTGAGTACTGGGGGATTTGTTCGCATTCGTTCTTCCCTCGGAGGTGTTATCCATCGCAATAGGAAAGGGGGCTTCGGCATTCTTGTAAACAGGGTTCAATCATAATCAACTCGGGAGGGCGAAAAAATGGGTAAAAAAACAATGATATGGTTCTTGGCCCTAGTGCTACTGATGGGGACGGCAGGTCAAGCGGGGCAATGGGCCGCCGCCGTTGTCCACGCATCTGCTCAAGCAGACACAAGCCGTATAATTCCGGCATGGTCCTTCGCCTATAAGGGACTGCCGGCTGCAAGCTTCGGGCTGGATTCTATGGAAGCCCATGAGGGAGAGCACTCGCTGCGGATAGCGTACAACTCGGCAAAAGCTGCCGAGGTCTATCTCAACATGACCCAGACGGTGGCGGTCAAGCCCGGCACTGTCTACGAATTGAGCTTATGGGGCAAAGGCGTTGGGGTCAAAGGCGTCAGCATGATGGTGAACTGGGGAGCGAGGACCAGCCTGGGTACGGGAGCTTTCGACTGGAAGCATGTCTCGCAAACCTACACTACAGGACCCAACGAAACTACGCTTACGGTCCGCCTTATTGTGGACGACAAATCGACCGTTTGGCTTGATGAAATCTCCTTGAAGGAAGCGAACGCAGACGCTAATCTTCTCCAAAACGGAGACTTCGACAGCATCGAGGAAATTATGCCCCTCGACGGTTTTGAAGAGCTGTCGGCATGGACGCCTGCAGGTATGACGGCAGCCGAAACGGTTAATGATGCCAGAACGGAGGGAGCGCAGTCCGCCAAGCTTACTTTCACCAATGATGGGGGTCAAACTACCCAAGCGAGCATGGTATTGAACCTGACTCAACCTTTGGATTTGACAAAAATGACAACGGTTACAATGGATGTTTATCCTTTATCCCAAACGGTTTCGGGCAATGAGCCCCTCTTTTTGAAGCTGACGGATGTCTCCGGCTCGGTGCACGAGGTGCAACTGCCCAAGCTGCTGGCCGGGCAGTGGAACGGAGTGAAGCTGGAATTTGCGGCATCCGCTACAAGAAGCGGAATTGTGCAGATTGCCCTCTATGCCAAAACCGGAGCGGGCATTGCCGGGTGGGACGGACGGGCATCAATTGATTATCTGGCGGATCAAATAAACGTCGTCCGAATGAAGCAGAAGGAGGAAAGCACGGGCGAAGAAGGCGAACTCATGGAGGAGCGGAGCCTTTTCCTCGGGCGGCTGGGCGCGGGAGCCCATGCCCCCTTGTTTCAGGCCGAGGGGATTGTCGTTGACGGCAGCCTGGAAGAATGGGACAGCAACATCGGAATCGCGCTGCCAAATTCCGGTACCACCCAGAACCAGGTGGCCGGATGGAGCGGAGCGGAGGATCTGTCCGCCAATGTAAAATTTGCATATGATCAGGAATACTTTTATTTGTCCGCAAAGGTAAGGGACAATACCCATTTTGCCGCAGCCGGCATTGATATGTGGAGCGGGGACAGCATACAATTTGCCTTCGGGGAAAATGGAGTGTACGGCGCGGAATACGGTATTAACCTGATAGACGGGCAAACGCAGGTGTGGCGCTGGAGGAACGGCAGCGCTTCCTTTGGCAAGGAAACGGTTGTCGCCAATACGGTCAGGACAGGCAATGACACGTATTATGAAGCCCGGCTTCCCTGGCAGGCGATCTTTGCGTCCGGCATGCCGTCGGAAGGGCCGGTCGCATTCTCCATTCTGATCAATGACAACGACGGCGGCGGCCGCAGGGGCTGGCTGGAATGGACCAGCGGCATCGGTAAGGTAAAGGACGGAAAGCTCCTGGGAAACCTGTATCCGATACCGGTCGGGGACCCCTGGAGCTTTTGGGTGGAAACCCCAGCCGAGGGACAAACCGGCAGTCTAATTCCCTACAAGCTTCATATCGTCAATTACAGCGGCGAGCCGCGGAACGTTTCGATTTACTCCCAGTTGCTTGATCTTGACCGGGATGTGACGATTCCCGCAGGTATGGCATTTACCAAAGAAGGCACGTATGTTGTTCCTGTCCAAGGCGCGTATTGGGCGGAGACCACGGTGACGGACCGGGATACGGGTATGGAGAGAATAAGCAGGAAGAAGGTGGTGGTGGTAACCAGCGAAGCCGAACTGACCGTTCGTCTGAACGCATTGTCGGCCAGATTGCCGCAACTGCTGGCTTTACTCGAGCAGGCAGAGGCCCAGGGTCTGTCCACGGATTACGAGCGGGTCATCTATGCGGCTTTGCAGGATTTTGTTGTATATGGCAAGGAGGATGCCGCCAAAGGCAGGCTGACCCGCTCCCTTTATGTGGCGGAAACGCTGGAGGCGCTGTATCTGGAGGCGGAGACCCAATTGCAGGGTTATCTGGACGGAACCAAAACTCCCCAGGCGGCGCCCCGCTATGTCACGGGCCCGCTGGAGCAAACCGGGCATGGCTTTGCAGGGACGGCCCAAGTGCGCAGCACCGGGGAGACCGGAGAACAGCCGATTTTCTTGAATGGGTACCTGGGTTTTAACCAAGCCAGGCTGGATATTGGCAAGCTTCAGGACTACGGCGCCAACGTGATTCAGGTGGAAACCGGTCCGCGGCATATGATTTTTCCAAAGGAAGGTTATATCCCCGAGTTCGCAACAAGCGGCAGCGCCCAGGGGAGCATCGCCCTGGATGAATCGATCAGCCGCAGTGGGAACCAGTCCCTCAGGATGGTAAACGAGTCTCCGAAGCAATCCAATATTTATCTTATGGCCAGCCAAACTATTCCAGTCAAGCCTAATACGACATACGAGTTTAAGGTTTGGGTCAAAGGGGCGAATGTAAAAAATGCCTGGTTCCCGGGAGGTCCGGGATGGGCGCTGAGGAAAGCCATGCCCACGGGAACTTATGACTGGCAGGAAGTCGCCTACACCTATAAGACCGGCCCGTCGGAGTTATCCTTCAACCTGATGCTGGTTTCCGAAAACGAGCAGACCCTTTGGCTGGACGACCTGCGTGTTACGGAGCAAGGAAGCGTAGAGAATCTGGTGCGCAATCCGGGGTTTGAGCAGTCTCCGGAGGTGCCTGGAGCGGACCCGGACAAGGATTACGTGGTGTCTGTCTCCAATGTGGCAAACGATATTGGCAGAGTGCTCGAGAACGCCCGGGACAACCATATTGCCGTCAATTTGCTCTTGTCTCCCCATTATTTTCCCGATTGGGTGCTTAAGAAGCATCCGGAAACGGCGGCCACCCATACTGGTTTCCTTAAGTTTAATATTGACCAGCCGCTGTCCAGGCAGATTATCGAAGATTATTTGCGAGCCTTGATTCCCCTGGTAAAGGACTACAGCTCCTTGCACAGTATAACGCTGACCAACGAGCCTGTGTACCAGTCTAATCGCAATCCGTATTATCTGCCGCTCTGGCAAGCCTATCTGGAGGAGTTGTACGATGGCAGCATAGAGGAGCTTAATCGGATCTACGATACCGCCTATGCTTCCTTTGGAGAAGTGCTGATGCCGTCCGCCATCGCGCCGTCCCCAGCCGTGTATGACTGGGTGACGTTTAATAACCGGTTGTTTGCCGATTGGCACCAATGGATGGCGGATATCATCCATGACATGGCTCCCGATCTTCCGGTACAGGCCAAGGTGATGGCCAATCTGGAGTCCAGTCTAAACTGGGGTGTAGACTACGAGCAGTTCTCCGAGCTAAGCGATATTAACGGCAACGATGCCTACAATCTCATCGGAGATGGGCCGGAGGGCTTCATGAAAGAGCTGAGCTTCTATGATCTGCAGCGTTCCTTTAAGAAGGCGCCGATTTTTAACTCGGAGCATCATTTTATCAAAGACGGGGACGACCAGTACATGCCAGATCAAGCCAAACGGGTAAGGGCTGTGCTGTGGCAGGGAGCGGTCCACGGCAGAAGCGCATCCACCGGATGGGTATGGGAGCGAACCTATGATTCCACAAGCGATTTCGAGGGGAGTCTCCTTCATCGGCCGGATGTGGTAGTGGATATCGGCAGGACCAACCACGACCTCAACCGTCTGGCTAAAGAAGTAACGGCCCTTCAGAATGTGGTCCCGCGGACGGCCATCTTGTATTCCCTCGCCTCGGGGGTGTACGACACCCATTACGATGAAACACTCCGCCGGGCTTATCAGGCGCTGGCCTACAGCGGCCAACGAATCGGCTTTGTAACGGAGAAGCAGGCTGCCGCCGGCAAGCTGACCGATTATGAGCTGCTGGTGGTGCCGGCAGCCGCTCATGTCAGCGCAGCGACACTGACCGCCGTAGAAAGCTTTAGCCGGGCGGGAGGCAAGGTGGTGCTTATCGGTGGAGAGTCTTTGACGAAGGATGAGCATAACCAGCCCCTGGACATGAACTTGCACGGGCAACTTGCCAGCCGCTCCGTCATCCTGTCCGCCTCGGCCGGAAGCGGCGATATCCGCACGGCACTGCTACCGTTGCTGGGACAAATGAACGCTTTGCCGGTTGCATTAACGGATCTTTCCACGGGCCAACTGGTGTGGGATGCGGGTTGGCAGATCGCGGAACATGATGGAAGGCTTTTGCTAAATGTGGTTAACTACACAGGGGAAGCCAAGCAGATTCAGACGGTTCATAACGGGCAGCCCGCCGGAAGCGTCAACGAACTGATTACGGGAGCGGCAGTTGATGCCTCTCATCTGGAGCTGGCGCCTTACGGAATTTATTTGTTCGATCTGGGAGCTCTGCCTCTGGAAGAAGAACCCCCGGGCAGCTCATTGCCTCCCTCAACCCCGCCTGTGACTAACGGGCAGTCCCTTGCCGCCGAAGGGGACGGCGAGACCGACAGCGCCGAAGAGCCTTCGCCCCCCGCTCTCGGGCAGGAAGTCTTCCGATTGAGCGATATCCAGGGCCACTGGGCGGAGGACAGCATCCATAAAGCTGTAGCGCAAGGCCTGGTGCGCGGATATGAAGACTCTACCTTTCGCCCTGACCGCCCCGTAACCCGGGAGGAGTTTTTGGTTTTGCTGGCGCGGGCTGTACAACCGGAACAATCGGATGAGGCCGCAGCGTTTGCCGATGCATACGAGATCAGCGAATGGGCGAAGCAGGCTGTGACCCTGGCGGCGCAGGCGGGTTGGGTGAAAGGATACAAGGACGGGACGATCCGGCCTCGGGACTTGATGACCCGGACGGAATTGGCGGTGCTGCTTACGCGACTACCTCGCAAAACGGCATCCGCAGAAAGTCGTGCAGACTCTCGCACCTTCGCCGACGACAGCCTGATTGCCGCCTGGGCAAAACCTGCGGTTTACAAAGCTGTGCAAGATCAGCTTTTGGAGGGTGGCTCCGGGAACCGGTTTGAACCGGTAAGAGCCGTCACCAGGGCGGAAGCGGTGGTTGTTCTGCTGCGACTCACTAATGCCCGTACGCTTGCCGATTAGCCGAAAGCTTGCACATTTACGTTTTGGGAGGAAAACTCTAATACTGCAAGCTGATCAACAATCATGTAACTACCCCTCCGCAGTGGTCTGCAGTACGATTATGCCGTAGGGAACAAACATTATTTAAGGGAGGCACACGAGTTTGAGAACAAAGCACGCCGAATCACATTCAAAAGCAATTCGCGCCAAAGCAACGGCTGTTCTGATGCTGAGCGGCATCTTGCTGATTGCGGGCTGCGGAAGCAACAAGGAAGGGGAGCCAGCAGCAAGCGGCAGCCCCAATCCCAATGCCAACAACCTGCCCATGGCCATCACCGCGTCCATCTATGACAGGGGGACAGTTCCGGCAGAGGAAGGCACCTACGAAAGCAACCGCTGGACCAAATGGATGAACGAGCAATCAGGAGTAGAGGTCAAATGGACCCCCGTCCCCCGCAATCAGGAGGCGGACAAGTTTAATGTGCTGGTGGCATCCGGGCAGGCGCCGGAGCTGATTACCTCCTACGACCGTAACCTGTTGTCGCGTTTTGTCAGCCAGGGAGTAGCACAGCCCATCGACGAGTATATTGAGAAGTACAGCACTAGTTATAAGGAATATATCCAGAAGCATCCGGAATTGAAGCCCTTCGTTACCTTTAACGGCCAAACTTACGCCATTGCCAGCATGCGGAACACCCAGGCCGCGACGATGATTTGGATTCGTCAGGACTGGCTTGACAAGCTGGGGCTTAAGCAGCCCACCACGGTGGATGAACTGGTGGAGGTAGCCAGGGCATTCCGGGACGGAGACCCCGACGGCAACGGCCAAAAGGACACGACCGCGATCGCCATGTCCAATGCGTACTCCGCTGTATTGGACGACCTGTTCATGGCCCGGGGCGGAGATTGGTTCATTGAAGACGGCAAAGCCACGATGTCCTTTTTTACCGATCGCTATAAGGAAGCCTTGACGCTGCGCAAAACACTGTACTCCGAAGGACTGGTGGACAAGGAGTACGTGACGGATAAAAACTGGGCCCGTCAAAAACAACTTTGGATTACCGGCAAGGCGGGCATTTTGTTCGATACCTATAACGGCGGGCCAACAGCGGACTTCTACAAGAGCCAGCCGGATGCCAAACTGACTCCCCTTCCTCCCCTGTCCACAAAATTCGGGAAGAACGGCTATCAAAAGGAAGTGCCCAATTACTTGCTCACCATTTTTAACAAGGACATAAAAAATCCCCAGGCGGCCATGCAGTTCGTGGACTGGATGCTGGATGAGGGCTGGTACGACCTGAGCTACGGCACGGAGGGCACCCATTATCAGTTAAAGGACAATATTCCCGTGACTCTGGATGCGGATAAGCTGAAAAAGGAAGTAAGCTATGCCAGCGAATATCGGATTGTCCACCAGCAGACTCTGACTCCGGAATTTCTGCTGGCCCGGGCTGGCAGCGATCCCAATGACCAAAAGGTGCAAAAGGCTATCGGGGAAGCCATAACCGTGGCGCAAAGCGTCGAATTCCGCAAGGACTTGCCTTACACGCCGGCGGTGGATGAATTTACGGATATATCCGGCCAATTCCAAAAGAAATGGGATGAGATTATCACCAAGGTTACCATGACCGCCGACCTGGATGCCGATTGGGGCGTAAGCCAAATCAGGAGCGAGTGGCAAAAGCTAAACGGCGAAGACATCGAAGCCAAGGTACAGGAATGGTACGAAAGCAACAAGGCGGATTTTAAATAAACCAATTTCCGGCTACGGCAGGATGGGGAGGAGGCACGGCCGGAACCGGCTGTCCCTCTATCCCGATTCGCCGAATAGACAATAAGGACAGGAGAGAGAGAAGTGGAGCACAACCTGCTGAACGAGGATGCTGTATTGCTGGAATTGATGGAACGGCATTGGCGAAAGATCAAGCACAGCCAGGTACGGGATTCGTCCAGTTACTGGCATGGCGCCTTCACCGAGAACGGAAACGGCAAGCCGTTTGAAGGGCTGACAAGCAGCGACGCTATGCTGAACTTGACCGTGCCGCTGTATGCGCATCCCGAGTCCCGTTATTACCGGAGCTCCAGCATGCTGGAAACGATCCGCCAGCAAATTCGCTTTTTATTGAGAGTCCAACTACCCTCCGGCTGTATTTCCCTGCATAACTGCAATATCGACTCGCCCCCGGATACGGGATTCGCCGTCCATTTCACTACATTGTGTTACCACATATTAGATAAAATGGATGGTGACGAACCGGCGCAATTGTGCCAAGAACTGCGGCTATTTCTGAGACAAACGATTCCCGGCCTTCTGGCCGGAGGTATCCATACTCCCAATCATCGATGGGTACTGTGCGGAGCCCTTGCTCTCCTGTATGAGCTGTTCGAAGATGAACGGTTGCGGGCGCGTGTCGACCAATTTCTGGCCGAAGGGCTGGATATCAACCCGGACGGGGAATGGACGGAACGAAGCAATGCCATTTATAACGCTGTTTGCTCCATCTTTCTGTATCAAACGGCTCGGGTGTTCAGATATACACATCTGTATGAACCCATTACCCGAAATTTGCGCATGATGCAGTACATGCTCCACCCCCGTTCGGAAATTGCCACGGAATATTCCAGCCGTCAGGACCGGGGCGAGATCATGAAGCTGAATGCCGGCTATTATGTCGCATTCCGCCTTATGGCCGACCGGAATGCTGATCCGCTGTTCCATAGCTTTGCCCGGGAGGCGCTTCTATCTCTTCGCACAGGAGGAGAAGCTCTGCTGTACCGGATGTTTCTCCGAAACGAAATGAGTGCCGAGTTGCCCCTTCAACCGCTGCCCGACCGGTACGAAGTGTTCCTGAACCGGGAGCGAATTGCGCCTGTGGCGGGAACCATCCCTTACCAGCGAACGGCTTTCCATGCCGGATCCCCGCTAATCCGCTTCAGGCAAGGCGAACTGAGCGTAACGGTGATCGCCGGGCAACCGGAATTTTTGTATCTGCAATTCGGGCAAGCGCGACTGCTTGGCGTTCGGCTAGCCTTGGGCTGGTTTGGCGTGGCAGGGACTCCCTTTGCCGCCATCCGTCAAACCGGAGACCATGAATATGAACTGTCCATGGATCTGGAGGGCAGCTACCGGGACGCCCTTGACGGGAATGCGGTCGTCCGGACAGATCCCCTGCACTTTGCCGAGACCATTCCGTTGCGCGCCAAAACCAACGTGACCGTCCTGCCTGTCCGTGTAGGCATCCGCCTTGATCCGGCGGGCATCGATCTTCATTATCGGGTAGACGCCAGCGCTCCGCCCCTCTTTGCCCAAACGGTATACTCCTTCGCTCCGGAAGGCTCGCTGGAAGGAACGGCTCTGGAACCAATAAACGCCCATGCGTCGTGGCTGAAATCCGGGCAATTGATTTACCGCTGCGGAGAGGACTGGATTACCGTCGACGGAGGCGCCTTCCAGCACGGCTTCGAGGCTCTTCGCAATGATCGGCTGGACCCCGGCGTCAAAAGCGCAGTAGCCAACTATTTGACCCCTGTGGAGACAAAAGTCAGCATTCGCTGCGGTAAAGCGGAAGGCTGCATAGCATAAACTAACGGCTGCCGCGATGGCAGCCCGACAAAGGATGATGGATCATGTTGAATCTGCAAATCTCAACCGCGAAGGAGCAATTGGCCAAGCTGGCCCGGTACACCATGCGTCCGCAGGAGCGGGACAGCGCCCATATGAAGGTGTGGCAATGGGGCCAGGGGGTGGCGCTGTACGGCCTGGGCAAATCATACGACGCTTTGGGAGATACCCATTATCTCGACTATATGGAGGAATGGCTGGACAGCTTTCTGCCGGGAAATCCTCCCGGCAAAAGCATTAATACGACGGCGCCGCTCCTGGGAGCCGTAAAGCTGATCAAAGAGCGGCGCACGGACAAATACACCGCTGTTTGCTCTGAATTCGCCGACTGGTGTCTTCACGAAGCGCCGCGCACTGTGGACGGGGCATTCGAGCATTCTTGTACGGAGAACCGCTATCCGGGAGAAATATGGGCGGATACCTTGTTTATGGGCTGCCTGTTCCTGGCCGAATGGGGTACCCTTACCGGCGAGAGACGTTATATTGATGAAGCTGTCAGACAGTTTGCGCTTCATTACAAATTTTTGCGCGATCCAGCTACAGGGCTGATTGTGCATGGTTACAACGGAAACACCCATTCCCAGATGGGAGTACTCTGGGGCAGAGGCAACGGCTGGTTTGCGGCCGCTTCTGCCGATATGCTGGAGCTGGTCCAGGGCTCTGTCGCCGTTTCCTCCATCGCCGAAGACTTCCTTAGCCATATGGCAGGCGTGCTCTCTACCCAGGAGCGAGGGGGAATGTGGCATACGGTAATGGATCATCCCGTGTCCTATCCGGAAGCTTCCTGCACCGCCGCTTTTGCCTATGCCTTTCTGAAGGGGAATTCCACGGGAGTACTTGCCGGGTCATATCGGGCCAATGCCTTCCAAGCCGTATCTGCCCTGCTCCACAGGATCGACACGTTTGGTCGACTTGCAGAAGGCTCCGGCGGCACCTGTGTCATGCCTGCGGCTGCCGATTACAATGCCATCGGCTATGCCTATTCCCCGTTCACCCAGGGGCTTGGCATGATGGCGCTTTCCGGAGCGATATTATATGGAGAAGAGGGGTAATATGGAAGACCTTGCAGTTGTGGAGACGGTTGCCGGGGGGAGAGTCCCCTCCAGTAAGAAAAGAAACCGTCTGCTGTATTATCTCGGACGGGACCGGTATTTGTACCTGTTTCTGCTGCCGGCGCTGGTCTTTTATCTCGTTTTCAAATATTCTCCCCTTTACGGGGAACTGATCGCATTCAAGGACTTTCAAATCATGAAGGGAATCTGGAACAGTCCCTGGGTGGGTCTGAAACATTTCAATGACCTGCTGTCCAGCCAGGATTTCTGGCAGGTATTCCGCAATACGATGCTGTTGAATGTGTACAAGCTTGTATTTGTATTTCCGGCGCCTATCATTTTGGCGTTAATGCTTAATGAGGTTCGGTTCAACGGCTTTAAACGATTGATCCAAAATCTGCTGTACTTGCCCCACTTCATCTCCTGGGTTGTGCTGGGCGGTGTCATCGTGGCCGTCTTGTCTCCCAGCACTGGAATTATCAACACCTTGTTGGAGAAGGGGTTCGGCATAGAACCCGTTTACTTTATGGCCCATTCCGGCTGGTGGCCGGTGGTGTTCACCTTCTCTTCCATCTGGCAGAGCGCCGGCTGGGGAACTATATTGTATCTGGCGGCCATGGCCACCATTGATCCCCAATTATATGAAGCCGCCAAAATAGACGGTGCCTCCAAGCTCCGTCAGATTTGGCATGTGACTTTGCCGGGCATCCGTCCCACCATCGCGATTCTGCTGATTCTACAGATGGGCCAAATCACGGATGTCGGTTTCGAACAGGTATACAATTTGCAAAACGAAGCGGTATTCGGAGTATCCGACGTCATCAGCACCTATGTATACCGGATGGGCTTGCAAGCCGCACAATACAGCTATTCCACGGCTGTGGGGCTGTTTCAGGGGGTTATTGCCCTTATTCTAATGTTTGTCGTCAATAAGATCACCAAGGCGATGGGAGAGAATGGATTATGGTAACCAAATGTCTGCGGAGTCTAAACGGGCTGTTTCTCATCCTGTGCGCCGCTGCCACCACCTTCCCTCTGCTGAATGTGCTGGCTACCTCTTTTAGCGGAAGCACGGCTATTTTGTCCGGCGAGGTCTTTCTTTGGCCTGTGGATTGGACCATGACTGCCTTCTCCAACCTGTTCAAGGACGGGCAGTTGATGAATGCCATGAAAAATACCGTGATCATTACGGTTGCCGGAACAATCATGCAGATGACGGCCACCACGCTGGCCGCTTATTCCTTGTCCAAAACCCGGCTTAAGGGCAGGCGAATAGCACTGCTGCTGATTTTGTTCACCATGATGTTTGGCAGCGGTCTGATCCCGATGTTTCTGCTGTTAAAAAACTTGCATGTTCTCAATACCTTCTGGGCGATCTGGCTGCCGGGATTGATCAGCGCCTACAACCTCTTTGTCATGAAGTCATCCTTCGAGGGGCTGCCCGGCGAGTTGGAGGAATCGGCCACCATTGACGGCGCCAGCGACCTGACCATCTTTACCCGGATTGTCATCCCGCTGTCAAAGCCGGTGCTTGCCGCCATTTCCCTCTTTTATGCGGTGGGACTGTGGAATGTGTACGCGCCAGCCCTGTACTTTATTACGGATTCCTCCAAAATGCCGCTTACCGTAAAGCTCTATCAGATGATCCAACTGCCGGACAGCAATCTTCTGGACAGTTCCGATCTGAGCTTTGTGCCTCCGGAAGGTATGAAGGCTGCTGCCATTATCATTACTGTCCTGCCGATTTTGTGCCTGTATCCGTTTCTGCAGAAATATTTTGTCAAAGGAGTATTGCTGGGCTCCATCAAGGGCTGAAGCGGAATTGTCAAGAGCTCGCATGTCTGCGAGCTCTTTTCTCATTAATAGCTATGATTTTAATAGAAAGGGATTATGATGGGAGGCGCTGCTTCCAGAACCTCCATGACGGTGAAGTTTAAGCGTTTCATCTAATGTTTCGTCAATTTCCTCTCCCAGCAAGTATTGCCCTTGTGCCAGAAGCATGGCACGCACCTGTTTGACATTAACTTGACGATTTATAGCGCCCTCGGCAGCCGCAAGCGCCGCTGCCGTTCCAGCGCCTTGTCCGATGCCCATTGCGGTAGCCATGACGCGTACGGAGCCGAACGCGTGGTGGCTTGCCGAGATGCATCGCCCGGCCGCCCACGCATTATCGAGCCCTTGCGGCAGCAAGCTGCGGTAAGGGATTTCGTAGACCGCTTTGCCTGAACCGGTAAATACTTGTTGTTCCCCTTCGGGCGGATGAATATCGATCGCGAAGGTACCGCAGGCAATGCCATCCTCGAACTTGCGACTGTTCAGGACATCTTCTTCGGTCATCGTATAATCGCCGATGATATGCCGCGTTTCCCGAACGCCTACTTGTACGCCGGTATCCAGCACATACGAGTCTTCGAATCCGCCAACCCGGTTTTTCAAAAATTCCGCAACCTTCCATGCTTGACGGCGCGTTTCTGTCTCGGCCCTGGTCAAATCACGTACATCCGTACCGTCGATGCCTTGCAACCGGGTGCAGTTCACTGCGAATTGGCCTTCTCGCGGCAGTTCATACATCAGGATGCGCGGTGCTGCATCTTGCGGATATTCGCCCTTTTCCATCGCATCTTTAATCACTTCTTTCATGCCCAGAAACGCTAATGCGCTTTGTTCATCAATCTCTGCATCGGTAGGGGAATCCTTGAGCAAATGGCGGTTCGCCTTCATCCACGCTTTCAACCCCGGAATATCTATGCCTCCGATCCGATAAAAAAGGGTTACCGGCTGCATCGCTCCGTCCGTTTCCCGGCCCTTTACAAACGGTGCACCGGCGCGTGCAATGACATCGGCATCCGCCGAGCAGTCTATCACATACTTCGGGCAAATCGCCTGACGGCCGCTTTTGCTCTCGACCAGTACAGTCGTGATCCTGCCGTTCTCTTTCAGCACGTCGGAGAAAGCGCAGTGCAGAAGCAACTCGACTCCGGCTTCATCCAGCATGTCAAGCAAGATCAGTTTCATCCCTTCAGGGTCAAACGGGGTCATGGAGGCATTGTCAAAGGTAAGATCGGTGACATGACCGGGCGATGCGGTTAATTTCACCAAACGATCTACCACTTCGCCGGCCACGCCGCGAATGACTTGCTTGCCGTGGACATCATGGAATGTAAACATGGGGTTGACCATTGCGATCGTCAGGTTTCCCCCGACAAAGCCGTAACGCTCGATCAGCATGGTTCTGGCTCCCGATCTGGCCGCAGCAACCGCTGCTCCGATTCCTGCCGGACCGCCTCCTACGATCAGCACATCCGGCTCGGCAATGACCGGTATTTCTCTTGTTGCTTCAACAACTGTTTTCATAGACAACAATCTCCTCCATCTTACGGATTGGGTACGATCAGATGCGGCTACGATGACTTCATTTTTGTGAATTTGCACAATTTTACTATCGTTTCAGCCACAGTTTTTTCTTGACATTACATATATATCTTAGCAAAATCAGGTATATTGCCGTTAGGTGAGAGATAACGATATACTTGTGAATAGTAACGATAAAGTGGAGGTGACACCATGGCGGACAAGCTGCACTTCAGCTCGATCGATCATTTGCGATTTTATTTGAAATGGGGCTACGAATGGAAGATGCCCCCGGACTGGCGGTTTGAACGCATAAACCGGTATCCTTTCTTCTGGCTTGTCACAGAAGGGACGATGGACGTGATCTATGACAATCGCGCGTATCGGCTCGAAGCCGGCAGCTTATTCTGCGCAGAAGCTTATTTGCCGCTTCAGGTGCAAGGCTCAAGCGAGCGGCCCATCGCTTTTCTGTCTATCGGCTATGAAGCCGACGTGCTCGGCACTTCACTGGCCTCCTGGCTGCAGCTTCCGATTCATCATACGCTGGCTGATTCCGCAAACCTGCAGCAAATCTGGCGCAAGCTGATTCGTCAGCTCGACTACCTGCTGTCTCTGGAACCCGGCGACGCCGTAGTTCCGGAGCAGTTGCAAGTATTGTCCCAGCAGTATGCCTGGCTAAACCAATTACTAAGCCAGCTGCCCATACGGCTGTCAACAGCTTCATCAATATATGACGCCAAAGTCGATGAAGCTTGCCGCTTTATAGAAGCTCATTTTCACGAGGACTTGTCTACCGCCTCCATCGCTGCATCCGTCCATCTTTCACCCAATTATTTGAGAACGTTGTTCCAGCGTGATCTGAGCTTATCGCCGGTTGATTATGTCAGGCACAGAAGGCTTCGCAAAGCGCAGGAGCTGCTGTTATCCGGTACGGCTCCGATAAGCGTTGTCGGCGAACAAGCAGGCTACAAAGATCCTGCGGAATTTAGCCGCATATTCAAAAAACATTTCCATCTCAGTCCGCAGAAGTATCGACAAAAATGGAAATCATCCGAGATGGGTTGCTAAATCACGAGAGGTATGTAAGCCACAGCGGGGTGGGGGATTCCCCCCTCATACCTAAAAAAAACACAAGGCCTGCCAATGATACGACAAATGCGACAATCGAATTCCATGTAATATGTAAGAGAAGGAAAAAACAACCGATAGCCGTCCTTAAAAGTTGAAAGCGCATTCTTCAGTGGATGCGGGAGGGAGAAAACCATGATCCAAAAATGGCGTTCCGGAAAAGAAGGGGAAACGTTCCGTCGATCCGTATTCTTCAAGCTGCTGCTGTCGTTCATGGCGATTCTGATGATACCGTTCGTGATCGGAGCGCTGCTGTACGGCCGGATGGAGCAGGCGCTGATCGAAAACGCCTACGATTCCAACCAAACGCTGCTTCAGCAGACGCGGCTCGCTGTAGACAGCCGGATGAACGAGGTGGATCAGCTGGCAGCCCAGATTGCCTTCGACCCCATGCTCCAGCTGTTCCTGTACGAGGAGAACAACCGCGCGAGCATTAACGATTACACCTATATCGAACTGATCCGCAATCTAAAACGTTACCGCACCTTATCCCCTTTCATCGACGATTATTATGTCTACTTCAAGCAATCCGACCGAATTGTCACAACGACGATTCGCACGGATACGGATACCTTTTATCGTTATATCAACGAATATCAGAACCGCAGTCTCGATGAAATCAAATCGCTTCTTAACAGCTATCATCTGAGAACCTATCTGCCGGCCGAACCCATCCAATACGATCAAAAGCAACGAAGTATGATTACGACGATCTCCTCGCTTCCCATGGGCGACAATACCGAGGTGAGAGGTTCTCTTGTCGTCACAATCGACGAGACCCAACTGCTCGGGCAACTGCGCAAATCCGATCATCGCGAGACCGATTATTACATCTTCGGCGCGGACGGACAGGTGATCAGTACGACGTCGGACCGTTCCGGCGCGTTGGAAGATCTGAGAAGCAGCATGGGCCATGGCTACGGCAATCTCGCGGCAACCATAGGCGGTACGGACATGCTTATCTCCTATACGACCTCCAGTCAAAATAATTGGACCTATGTTTCCGTCATTCCCAAGACGATCATTCTGTCCAAAGTAAACGAAACGAAGTCTCTTGCGCTGCTGCTTGTTCTGTTATGCATGGCAGGAGGCTTCGCGGTGTCGTATTATCTCGCATACAAAAACCATCGGCCGATCCGGGAGCTGATTCATACCATCCTGCAAGGTAAAAATATGAGCGGAGTCGCTATCCGCAACGAATTTGCTTTTATCCGCAATGAGCTGCTGTCCTCCATCGTCGAAGAGAAGCAGATGCGAGGCGTGCTGTCGCAGCAAAAGCCTGTTATTCAGGCAGACTTTATCTCCCGTCTCATGAAGGGATTCGTGGATACGTCCAGTCTGAAGGAAAGCGACTATTCCTTCATGAACGTGTCGCTTCCACATCCCTATTATGGCGTTGTATTACTGCAAATCGACGATTGTAGACGGTTCATGCAAGAAGAGTCGGAGCGGGAATGGACTCTGGTCCGCTTTATTCTCATTAATCTGAGCAATGAGCTGCTGGCTGGCAATGGATATGCCATCGAGCTTGATCGTGACCGAGTCGGCATCCTGCTTAATTCGACCGAGTCGATCGCGGAGAAAGGCAACGAGTTGGACAGGCTGCTGCAGAGCATCAAGTCGCAGATGGAGGGGAAATTCCGTACGTCGGTCACGATTGCCGTAAGCAACATGAAATCGGGCATACACGGCATTGCCGTCGCATACGGCGAAGCGGTGACGGCTATGGAGCACAAGTCGATGCAGGAGCAGGGGAGCGTCATCTATTACGATACGATACGAGGCGTGGAGCGGCATTACTTCTATTATTCGCTCGAGATGGAAGCGCAACTGATGAACTACGCCAAGAGCGGTGATTACAGCAACGTCGAGAAGGTGCTCGATCAATTGTTCGAGATCAACTTCCATTCGCGGTCGATTTCCCCCGAGATGGCCAAATATTTGTCCTCGGAGCTTATGAGCACGGTGATCAAGCTGCTAAGCGCGCTGAATATCGACGATGAAACGTTTTTCGGAGGCGAAGGCGAGTCGTTTAAATATTTGGCCAAGATCGGCACGGCAGAGGAGATGAGCGCGACGCTCAAGCGGCTGTACCTTGCGATCTGCGAGAAGGTGACAGGCGACAGAAGCGATCACAGCGATCTGCTGGCTTCCCGGATCAGATGTTATATTGAAAGCCATTACGACAGCAACGAACTAAGCTTGACGACGATTGCCGACCATGTCGGCCTTAACCCTTCGTATCTGTCGACCTTCTACAAGAAGCAGATGGGCCATAACGTGACGGAATACATCACTTCGCTGCGGATGAAAGAAGCGAAGACGCTGCTCGCGGAGACGGAGCTCACTGTCGCGGCCATCGCAATCAAGGTCGGCTTCGCAAACGATATTGGATTGATCCGCCTGTTCAAGAAGACGGAGGGCATAACACCCGGCAAATACCGTGAAATCGCAGGCGGGAGCGGGCCTGACAACGAGGCTGTTCTATAAGAATCGAGGTCCATCTAGAAAGAAGATAATGCGTGATCTGAACATTGAATAGCGATTCTAACAGATTGACCGTATTCGTAATCACCTCTCCAGAACTACGATGAATTCAGCAGCAGGAGTTGCTGCGGCAATAGGATTGCAAGATTCATTCATTACATTCGAGAGGGGATTGAATCGCTTATGTTAAGAAGAAACAAATGGTTGACCTTGTTCATGGCCGTTTTGGCTGCGGCCGTCATGCTGGCGGGATGCTCGGGCGGCAACAACGGCGAGGGAGGCAAGACCGGCGCTACGAACAAACCGGACTCAACCAAAGCGCCTGGGGAGGCTGCTGCAGTCGAGTATCCGGAGGGACTCTCCTATTGGATTCATATGAATCCCAACGCGACTGCGACAATGGCAACTCTCGGCGACAGTAAAATTTATCAGCAATTGGAAAAGGTAACGGGCACAAAGGTGACCTGGACGCATCCATCCGGAGAAGGCGCACAGATCGAGGAGCAATTCAATCTGATGTTGGCTTCCAAAAAGCTGCCGGACGTCATCGAACGCAACTGGTTGACCGTCTCCCGTGGACCGGATGATGCCATCAAATCCGGAACGATTTTGAGACTGAACGAACTTATCGAAGAACATGCGCCGAATTTGACGGCTTATCTTAATGAACATCCCGAAATTAAAAAAATGATTATGACCGACGAAGGCAATATTTATTCCTTCCCGTTTATTCGCGGCCATGAGAAGCTGATGGTGTTTTTTGGTCCTATCATCCGCAAGGATCTCCTGGACAAGACCGGTCTGGCCATTCCCGAGACGATCGACGAGTGGGAGACCGTGCTGGAAGCGATCAAGGAACAGACGGGCGGCGAAGCTCAATTTTTGCAGCGCATCTCCGACATCAAAGTTGGTCATGGATTTATCGGAGCTTTCGGCATACCGTTAGAATTTTACAACGATAACGGTACGGTCAAATACGGTTCGATGCAGCCGGAATACAAAGAGTTTTTGACCGTGATGAATCGCTGGTACAAAAAGGGGCTGCTGGATCCCGACTTTGCCGCCATGGATACCAAGCTGATGGACTCCAAGATAACGACCGGCAAGACCTCGGCATTTGTCGGCTATACCGGCAGCGGCATCGGCAAGTATATGGGACTCATGAAGGATGATCCAACCTTCGAGCTCGTATCGACTCCTTATCCGACGCTCAACAAAGGCGAAAACGCCGTATGGGGACAGCGCGACTTCGCCTACACGGGCATTGGAGCGGCTATTACGACTGCGGCCAAAAATCCGGAGCAAATCGTGAAGTGGCTGGATTATGCTTATGGTCCGGACGGCCACAACCTGTTCAACTTCGGCATTGAAGGCGAAAGCTTTACCATGGTGGACGGCAAACAAAAATATACGGACGTCATTATGAAAAATCCCGACGATCTGCCGATTACGCAGGCGATGGCGCAATACTTCCGTGCGAGCTACAACGGTCCATTTGTGCAGGACCCCGGTTACATCGAACAATATTTGGAGCTGCCTTCCCAGCAGGAAGCGCTTGTGAACTGGGAGAAAGCAACGACGAAAATGCAGATGCCGCTTACGACGCTTACAGCCGAGGAAGGGCGCCAGAAGGCTTCCGTCATGACCGACCTCAATGTATATCACGAGGAAATGATGCTGAAATTCATCATGGGCACGGAACCGCTTGAGAAGTTCGAGGAATATGTGGAGACGCTTAAAGCGATGGGGATCGAAGAAGTCATCAAGCTGGAGCAGGCGGCGCTGGAGCGGTTCTTGAAGAGATAGCAGGCAGTCCGTGCCTGGAGAGTTTGTCTTGTCCATTCTTCAGGCACGGACGATTTAACGGGGGATAGGGAGGAGCAACGTTATGGCGGTCATAGAGAAATCCAATGGATCATCGGCTGGGATCGGCGGATCCGGCTCCCGTATAAGCTTCGGACAACGTGTCCGGAAGGATTTTGCGAAAAACAAGTTGATTTATTTGATGTTAAGTCCGGCGGTCGCGTATTTCCTGTTGTTTCATTATGGTCCCATGTACGGCATGCAAATCGCGTTTAAGGATTTTGCGATCAAACTGGGCATTAACGGAAGTCCGTGGACGGGCTTCGATAACTTCGTCGATTTTTTTTCCAGCTTTTATTTCGGAAGAATACTCGTGAATACGATTCTGCTCAGCTTATATAGTCTGATCTTCGCGTTCCCGGCAGGAATCGTGCTTGCCCTGCTGCTGAACGAAGTGCGCAAAAGCTGGTTCAAGCGGACCGTTCAGACGATTACGTATATGCCGCATTTCATCTCGCTCGTCGTCGTAGTCGGCATTATGTTCGATTTCCTGGCGCGGGACGGGCTGGTTAACAATGTGCTGAATTCGCTGCTTGGCATCGAACCGATCGCTTTCATGAGGGAAGCGGACTGGTTCCGAACGTTGTATATCGGCTCCGGGATCTGGCAGAACGTCGGATGGAGCTCCATCATATTCCTGGCGGCGATCGCTACGATCGATCCTTCCATCTACGAAGCCGCCCGAATCGACGGCGCCAGCCGCTGGAAGCAGACGCTGCACGTGACGCTTCCCGGCATCGCTCCGACGATCATTATTTTGCTCATTCTCAATATTGGTCAATTGCTCGCGGTCGGCAGCGAAAAAATACTGCTTATGTACAATCCGATTACGTATTCGACTGCCGACGTTATCGGCACCTATACGTACCGGAAAGGCATCTTGGAGACGAACTACAGCTATGCCGCCGCAGTCGGCATGTTCAATGCGATTATCAGCTTCACGCTGCTCATCATCGCCAACGCCGTCTCTCGCAAGACGAGCGAGACCAAACTATGGTAAGGAGTGTGTAAGATGAGGGCGACGACTGGCGAGAAGGTATTCGGAGTATTTAATATCACCTTTTTATTCGGGCTTTCCTTGGCTGCTCTGTATCCGCTCATATTCGTATTGTTCGCGTCGTTTAGCGATCCCGGTCAGCTGGTTCAGACGAGAGGGCTTCTTTTGTTCCCCAAAGGTTTTACGTTTGACGCCTACCGGATGGTATTTATGAATCCGTCGATCGGCACGGCTTATCTTAACACGCTGTTCTACGTGATCGCGGGTACGGCGCTTAATATTTTCCTCTCGTCCATGGCGGCTTACGGTTTATCGAGACGGGACGTGTTATGGAAAAATCCCATTATGTTTATGATTACGTTTACGATGTTTTTCGAGGGCGGTCTGATTCCGACGTTTTTGCTCATTAACGAGCTGGGGCTGCTGGATACGCGAATGGCCATCATCATCCCGACGGCGATCAGCGCATTTAATCTCATTATTATGAGAACGGCCTTTCAGGCGGTGCCGGTCGAGCTGGAGGAATCCGCACGGCTGGACGGGGCGAGTGATTTTCGCATCTGCTGGTCGGTCGTCTTCCCGCTGTCGATGCCGGTTATCGCGGTTATGCTGCTATTTTATGGCGTGTCGCATTGGAACTCCTGGTTCTCGGCGATGATTTACCTGCAGGATCGGGCTTTGTTCCCGCTGCAGCTCATCTTGCGCGAAATACTGATCGTCAACGATACGAGCAGCATGATGACCGATATTAGCTCGGGAGACCAGATGCCGATCGGCGAAACGATCAAATACGCGACGATCATCGTGGCCACGCTGCCGATTCTGTGCGCGTATCCGTTCTTGCAAAAGTATTTTGTGAAAGGCGTTATGATTGGGGCGGTGAAGGGGTAGCATGCTATCGGCTATCGTTTCGCTAGAGGGATAATAAGGATTCTATAAAGGCTGGCGCGGAGAGGTTATCTGTCTCTCGGCTCTGGCCTTTTGTGTATGCCAAATAAAGGCCGTTTAATCGAAAAAACAGCCTTTGCGATATGCAGTAGGACTAATCCCGTAAGCCGATTTGAACACGCGGCTGAAGTAAAAGGCGCTCGAAAACCCTGCACGGTCGGCAATTTCCTTGATCGACAGATCGGTATGCTTCAATAAGTCTTCCGCTTTGTAAAGCCGGATTTCCGTCATACGCTCGATAATGGTTCGGCCTGTGTGACGCTTAAACTCCCGAGCAATATGGGCATAGCTGTGATGCAACGAGGCTGCGAGGCTTTTTACGTCCAGCTCCCTATCTTGCAGGTCTCCCAAGAAAATATCGACTTTTCGGACAAGCCGATTCGTCGGTTTGACAGGAGAAAAGGCTAGGGGGGCAGCAGGAAGCGATTCGGTTAAGCGCAGCAAAAGCCGTACAAAAGACATCTGCAAAAAGATAGCTTGCTCGCCAGCTTCCGACTGCGCAAGCAGGGTTTCAAGATATTTTCCGATGCCGAACTCGTCCGTCTTGGGAGGCGTTACTCCAATGGTTAAACGCATCAATTTGTCATAGATGGCGATCGCATCTAATTTCGATTCTGTATCCGCATCCGCCGTCCTTTGGAACATCCGCCATCTTAGGCATAAACCTTCGTGAGGAGAGGATACTTCGTAACGATGGGAATGTACGAATCCCGGAGGGATGAGCACAAATGTACCTTGATCCATCCGATGCATGATTCCGTCCTCCAGGGCGGTATGCATGGTCCCTTGCACGACATAGTTGAATTCGTACCAATCATGGGAATGGGGAGCGCAGTATGAAACTCCGGAAGAGTCCTCGAATAAAATATCGATCCATTCGATGACGACATCATTTAAGGTTATGGTTCGACATGCGTGATGGGTCAAAAATTGCGTTTGCGACTTTCGTTCGAGTATCCCCATTGGATGAAATCCCCCTATCGTACAGAAAGAGTTCGCGACGAAAGCTTCGGAGTCCTGCTATTCACATCATTTTAGTGCAAATCGAAGTCATTTCTCGCAATTCTCACAGCATGTTTGGCTGTGACACAATAGGGGGAGTCAAACAAGAGAGGATGACTTGTACAAATGAAAAAATTGCATTTGCTCAGCAACGCGCACCTGGATCCCGTCTGGCAATGGCAGTGGGAAGAAGGCGCCGCCGCAGCGGTGTCCACTTTCCGCGCAGCGGCCGACTTCTGCGAACAATTTGAAGGTTATGTCTTCAATCATAATGAAGCGATACTGTACCAATGGATCGAAGAATATGAACCAGAGTTGTTCGAGCGGATTCGCAAACTGGTTGCCTCCGGCAAGTGGCACATCATGGGGGGATGGTATCTGCAACCGGATTGCAATATGCCTTCCGGCGAATCGATGGTGCGTCAAATTCTCGCAGGGCGTACCTATTTCCGTGAAAAATTCGGAGAAGGGCATGATCCGACGACGGCGATCAACTTCGATCCGTTTGGCCATTCCCAAGGTCTTGTACAAATATTGAATTTAGCCGGTTTCGATTCTTATATCTTCATGCGGCCGGACGAGATGACATTACCGGCACAAGATTTTATTTGGAAAGGCTTTAATGGAAGCTCGGTCATGGCGCATAAGGTCTGGGGGGGATATAATTCCCAACTGGGCAAATCGGTTGATAAAATCGTTAAATGGATGGATGAGAATGCGGATGCGCCGATTGGTCTTGTCTTATGGGGTGTCGGCAACCATGGCGGCGGACCATCGAGAGTTGACCTGAATCTGATAGCAGAGCTGCAGGGAGCGAGGGAGGATTTCGAGATCGTGCACTCGACGCCTGAAACTTATTTTGCGGAGCTCGCTCAAGTCAAAGATTTGCCAGCGTTCGAAGGGGATTTGAATCCACGATTCGTAGGCTGCTACACCTCGCAAATTCGGATCAAGCAAAAACATCGGAAGCTCGAGAACGAATTATATATGACGGAAAAAATGCTGTCGATGGCCGCATTGGAAGCAGGGCTTTCCTATCCTTATGATGATCTTCAAGCCGCGCTTCAGGATTTGCTTACGAGCGAGTTTCACGATATTTTGCCGGGTTCGTCGGTACAAAGTGTCGAGGAAACTTCGCTAAGAGGGCTTGATCACGGTCTGGAGATCCTAAGCAAACTGAAGGCGCGCGCCTTCTTTGCGCTCGCTGCCGGGCAGCCGGTCGCTGAACAAGGAGAATATCCTATCCTTGTTTATAATCCTCATCCGTATCCGGTTCGCGGCGTATGGGAGTGTGAATTCATGCTCGAAGACCAGAACTGGAATGAAGAATATTCTATGCCGATCGTCTATAAGGACGGGGTGCGCGTTCCTTCCCAACCGGAGAAGGAGGATAGCAACCTTAATCTGGATTGGAGAAAAAAAGTCGTTTTCGAAGCCGAGCTGCCGCCGATGTCTATGAACCGATTCGAATGCCGAATGGAGCTGCTTGCCGAGAAGCCGAGTCCTGCGCTCACAGCGGATCAAGGGAAGTTTGTATTCCAGACCGAGGATCTGTACGTCGTCATTAATGCTTTGACGGGACTAATGGACGAGTATGCTGTAGATGGTAAAAATAGAATAGCCCCGGGAGCTTGCGTCCCCCTTGTTGTTAACGATAACGGAGACCCGTGGAGAATGGACGTCAATGCGTTTAGAGATGTTCTTGGGCGTTTTCAGTTGATGCCTCCAGGTCAAGGAACGGATTTCTCGGGGGTGGACAAAGGGCTGCTTCCATCGGTTCGTGTAATCGAGGATGGAGAGGCGCGTACGGTCATCGAAGCATTGTTCTTCTATCGGAATTCTCAAATTGTGCAAACTTACAAACTACCGAAACAAGGAAGCGAAATCGAGATCCACGTCAGAGTTTTCTGGAACGAAAAGGATAAATTACTGAAGTGGTCGATTCCAACCACGATCGGTGACCATGCTGCATATCGCGGACAGACGATGTTCGGAGTGGCTGAATTGCCGAAAGATGGTCATGAAGCGGTCGCTCAGAAATGGGTTGCAGCGGTGGACGGTCATTCGGCTTTTACGGTAATTAATGACGGTGTGTATGGTTCGGATTTCAAGGACGGGGAAATCAGGATGACGTTGTTGCGGTCTCCTGCTTATTGCGCGCATCCTATTTTGGATAGACCGCTTGTCGTTCAGGATCGTTTTTTGCCGCGTATGGATCAAGGAGAACGCCAATTCACGTTCTGGCTGAATGCAGGGAACAAGAAGGAACGGCTGGAGGCCGTCGATCGCGAAGCGCTTGCACATGGAGAGAAGCCATTCGTATTATCATTTTTCCCGTCAGGCCTTGGCGAGTTGCCGGGTTGTCCGTTCGAGCTTGAAGATGAAGTCGTGCAATTAACGACATTTAAACGCGAAGAGCGTGGCGATGGGTACATCTTGCGTCTCTTTGAACCTACGGGACAAGCTCGCGAAACGGCGATCATCCTGGGGAGAAGCGGGAAGTCCATTCCCGTATCGTTATCTGGCTTTGAAGTGAAAACGTTGCGACTGGATCCAATCGAAGGTACGATTTCCGAGGTGGCTTTGTTGGAACAATAATGAACGAGAGAGGTCGTTTAGTCCAAAGAATCGAATCGGATGAGCGCTACCGGTTGCCGTCTTACCAGGACGTCCATAGTTCCCCGCATGCTCTTTCGGCATTCCGCTGAGGGCATGCTTTTTCATTGATAAAACCATTTGCAAGCGACGTCAACAAACCCTTACGTAATTACGAATTAACCTGCTAAAATAAAATTAGTTCAGACATGAGAACATCGATAGAAAGGAGAAACCAATTGCGAATCCATCCAATATCACTTTTTCGTACGGTATGGCGGAAAATTAATTCCAAACTATTCTATAAAATGGTCATTCTATATTCGCTGCTTACTGTTATACCGCTTGCGCTTGTCAGCACGACCTTTTACCTGCGTTCCAAGAGCATATTTGAAACAAGGCTTCTCGAATCGAGAAGCCATACGCTCGTGGAAACCTCGGATAAAATCGACTTTATTTTGAAAGCGGTTGCAGAAAATTTGGAAGGTTATGCAGACGACAGAGTCATGATCAGTGTTCTGAAAAATGATAGGGTCCCATCGACAGGAGAGATTAATCTTGCAGAGCGAAAGTCTCTAGAAAGCAATTTAATTGCATTTCTAAACTTCGTGCTAACGAACACCGATCTTGGCATTAATTATATCGACGCAATCTACTTATATAACGAAGCGGGGAAAATCTATAAGACAGAGAATGCAACGGATCCCGAATTCCATTTGGCGCTGACCGTTCTTCCGTTCTCTCAACGGGATAAACCGGAATGGGCATTTTTTGTTGATCATTCCCGCCTTGTCTGTTCCATTCAAATTATCGATTATACAACGAATACGAAGCTGGGATATCTCTCTGTCATGCTCAAGCCTGAAGCCATAAAGGAATTATATGCTTCTTATCCGGAGGGCTCCTTTTTCATTACCAACAACAGAAATGTTATTTTGTCGGCGGGCAATCCCGAATCCGTCGGAGAGTTATTCCAGGCTCGTACGTCCAAACAGATTGTTGTAAACAAACGAGTTTCCCTTTACTCCGGTTTTGTGTACTTCAACGTAGTGAGTCGATCTGAACTGTATCATGAAATCATTCAATTGGGCAGGTTTGCAGCCTGGACAACCATTGCTTCGCTCGGAGTGGTATTGCTGCTTACCTTTGTCCTGCTCAAGCGTGTAACAGGGCCACTTCGCAAGCTGACGATGCTGATGCGCAAGGCGGAAAAAGAGGTTTTTGTGCCGATTAAAGGCATTAGATCGTACGATGAAATCGGAATACTAAGCGAAAGCTTTAATAGTCTGATTGCAGAGGTCAGAGACTTAATTGATAAGGTTTATAAAGCGGAGCTCTATAAAAAAGATGCTGAGATTAAAGCCATAAAAATGTATATGTCCCCACATTTTTTATACAACACGCTGGAAATCGTCGGAATCATTGCCAAGAGCCCCGAAGGAATTAAAGTAGTGCCCGAAATGGTGCAAACCCTATCTCGCATACTTCGTTTTTCAATAACGCCAGGCAATGACTTTATAACGCTAAAAACGGAAGTGCAATTTGTGCAGTGGTATATGCAACTGCATCAATATCGACTCGGAGAGAGGTTAACCTTTACTGTACAAGTTCCTGAAGAACTGTTGTCCGTTAAAGTGCCTAAGCTCATTTTGCAGCCTTTGGTGGAAAATGCTGTTATCCATGGCATCAGTCAAATCATGACTACGGGCCATATTGAGGTATTGGCCTATGAATTGGACTACGATTTGATTCTTGAAGTGCGCGATAACGGAGGCGGCGTTACAAGACAAGAAGAACCGGGATCGATTGTGGAAACAAAAGATTTCACTCAAACAGAAGCAATAAATGAGAAAAAGGGATTAGGAACAGGACTCAATCAATTGGAAACCAGAATTAAACTGCTATACGGAGCAAGATATGGACTGGAAATAATAGATACAGCAGGAGAAGGAGCAGTTATCCGTATCTTGCTGCCAATGACATTTACGGAGGGCTGATGAACACCATGAGAATCATGATTGTAGAAGACGAGGATATGCTGCGGAATCATCTGGCAGGACTTGACGAATGGGAGGATATGGGCTGTGAAATTGTGGGTACGGCACATAACGGATATGAGGCATTAAATCGGGTAGCGGAGTTGAAGCCGGAACTGATTATTACGGACATTAGAATGCCGGTTATGGATGGTATTGAATTTACAGAGAAGTTGAAGGAGACCAACCCCAATCTTCCGGTTATTTTTTTGTCTGCCTACAATGATTTTATATATGCGAAGCAGGCGTTTAAGCTTGGCGTAATCGATTTCATCACTAAACCGGTTCATCTGGAAGAATTGTTCAGTGTGGTAGAAATGGTCATGCAGGATGCACGACATAATGATCAGACGGATTCGCTGGAACAGGAGAATACCATTAATGTCATGCTGTCGGAGGAGATGAATCTTGATCGTAAAAGAGAATGGCTCGATCGGGAAGATCGAACTACTCGCAGACTTGTCGTTCTCTCTGTGGAAATCGATAATGTGGACTTATTGCATACGATGGGTAAGCCGCTATCGCAGCTTTCCTTGAGGGAGGTTATATCCTGTGCGGTTCGGAAATATCCTTATCACTTTTGGACGTACATGGATCATCGTGGGCTGTTTGTCCTTTTGTTCGAACCGTTGGACGGGGAGTGGGAATTAATCGGAGACAGCATGAAGATTGCGAAGGAAGTATTGGAAGCGTCACGCCAGGCTTTCGAGTTCAGCGTATCCATCGGGATTAGCGGTCTGCTGCCGTCGCTGCTTCATCTTCCGCAAGGGTGGGAAGAGGTGCGGAAATGTTTTGATTATCGCATGTTGCTGGGGAAACAATCCATTATCTCTTACAGCGCGATTGCCTCGCTGAGCAATGACACAATGGATTGGGATCAGGAAAGGCTGGCCGGCCTTGAAGAACTGATTCGGCGGGCTGACAAGAATGCGATTGCTCCTCAAATGCGTGAAGTCTATAGAGAGCTGTTGTCCAAACAATTAAACAAAGCATTCATTCAGCATTACATGATGGAAATTATAAGTCGTGCAGAGAAGGTGCTAAGCGAGTTATCGGTTAAGGATCATTATCCGGACTTTAACAGTATCCGCAGGAAGCTCCTTGCATTCGATGTTTTGGCTGATCTCATGAAGTTTTTGGAATCCTTCCTGCTCGAGGTGACGGATTTGATCAGAGCCTCAGGTCAAGATAACGGAAGCATCGTCATTCGCAAGATGAAGCAGTATATAGCAGATCATTATACGGACGAGATTTCTCTCAATACATTGGCAGATTATCTGTATTTGAATCCCTCTTATCTCAGTCGGCTAATTAGGCGAGTAACCGGACAAACCTTCAGCGACGTTCTATGGAGTTACAGAATCGATAGAGCCAAAATAAAATTGTTAGCAAGTGATGTCAAGATGAGCGAGGTGGCATACAGTACAGGCTTTAAAGATGCAGCACATTTTAGCCATTTGTTCAAAAAGACAGTGGGCGTCAGTCCCAAAGAGTATCGGATGTCCGGAATAAATAAGGAGTGAACGACTAGGGCGTGTCTGAAAACCCGCTCAGGGGCATCTTTCACCGCCTTTCCGCCCCCTGCTTCGTCACTTTTGCTTGTCGTACCCCCGGTACGACTTCTCAAAAGTTCCTTGCATGGAACGAAAATTCGGCAAAATCTGCTCCCCTCGGAGTATTCAGACACGCCCCAGTTGGTCATATACACGAAAATTCAAGTCATCTGTACGCAATGAAAAGCCTAACCTCCAAATCTATAATGAAAACAGACACATAAAGGAGGTTTCATAGAATGGCTAAACAAAAGAGGCTGCTCATTTCGCTAATGCTGATTGTCGCAGTGATTATGGCAGGATGTTCGAGTAACAACAATAACGGTGCTGGCAACGCAACGGAAACAAGTCAGGCTACGAGCAAAGCCGAGCCTTCGGTGAAAGCCACTGGGGGAAGCGATGAAGCATTTACGATTCGATTAGGCGGATGGTTCATCGATGATCGTACATTTATGCAGGAATTTAAAGCAAATGTCGAAAAGAAGTACAAAGAAAAATATCCAAATGCGACAATTCAATGGGATATCTTGCTGGGTGCTACCTACTTCGATCGTTTGAAGGCTGAGTTAGCTTCCAATACGGCTCCGGATGTATTCTTCCATCAGAATACAGTAAATCAATATGCAGAAGTTGATTATTTAGTAGATTTATCGGACCAACCTTGGGTCAGCCAGTTATCCCCGGGAACAAGACCGGCGACTACGGTTAACGGCAAAATATTTGGGGGCACTTTAGGTCTCAGTGGTGCAGGAGTATGGTACAACAAACAGATTTTTAATGATCTTGGACTGGCTGCTCCTGCAACATATGCCGAATTTCTGGCTCTTTGCGAACAAATTAAAGCGGCAGGCAAGACGCCAATCGTACTCGGCTTTAAGGATACGTGGACAGTCGGGTTGTTTATGTCCAATTTCTTCTCAAGCGTATTAAACGGTATTGATCCTACTTTCAACAAACAATTGTACGATGGTGAAAAGAGTCTGGAAGGGGAGGAAATTCAAGCTCTCTTGAACAAAGTGCAGAACTTGACAGAAAAAGGTTATTTTAACAAAACAGCGCTTAGCATCGACTGGCCGCAATCGTCCGACGAGTTCACTAGCGGGAATGCCGCGATGATTGTTCAGGGAGCGTGGCTGCCGGGCGCGGCAGAGGAGAATTTCACGAAAAAAGGTCATTCCAGGTTTGATATCGGATACTTTGAATTCCCTGACGACAATGGATTTTACAGCATCAACTTATCACCAAGCGAGACTTTATCGCTTAATGCAAAGTCCAAGCTGCAACAACAAGGCAAGGATCTCATCGCTATCATTATGAATGAAGATATTTTGGGTCCGTATAGCGTAGGTAATGGATCATTGCCGCCTCTGGAAGGTATGAACGTAACCTATTCGAATACGGCAATGAACGAGTTTCTAGCAGCTGTTAACAAGGGGAAAACAATGTACGGGTTTGAGGCCTTTATTAGTTCTTCTGCAGAAACCTCTTTAATTGAGACCATGACCAAGATCGTGTCGGGCGCTAAATATAGCCCTGCTGATTTGAAAGATGCTCAAACCAAACATGAGAAGGACAAAGCAACACGCGTCTTGCCTCCAGAATAAATGACAATTACATTCAGGGATAACCTTCACACGCTATAAGTGGGGGGTTGTCCCTTATCTATAAGGTTAGAAGGGAAGTGCCACGCATTTGGAAAGAAAATGGATAGGGACGGCCGCTTTGTTCGTGCTTCCTGCTCTGCTGTTATTCATTACGTTCACCTATTATCCATTTATCCGAAGCCTCTATTACTCGTTTACAACATGGGATTCTATACGTAAGCCGGTATTTATCGGATTGGACAATTATGCATTTCTCTTTGAAGATCGTAAGATGATTGCCGCCGCCATGAATACATTCAAGATGGCTTTGTTCGGTTTGTTGATTCAGAATCCGTTAGCGATCTGGATTGCAGTATTGCTTAATCGCAAGTTTGTGACCGGTTACTTCTTGCGAGCAGCTGTTTTTTTTCCTGTTATTATCAGCCTGGTCGTGTTATCGGTTGTGTGGAGCCAAATTCTTAGCTATGAGGGTACGTTGAACCTCGTGCTGAACCAGCTTGGCCTCAGTGGTTGGGTCAGAGATTGGCTTGGCGAGACGAATACGGTGTTTATTACTATCATCTTGTTGACGCAATGGCAAGGGCTAGGTTATTGCGTTATCTTCTATCTGGCGGGGCTGCAATCCATCCCGGCGGATCTTTATGAGGCTTCGCGTATAGATGGGGCAGGAGCAATCCAGCGATTTCTGAAAATCACCGTTCCACTGCTCATGCCGACGATTACGATCGTGACCTTTCTCATTATCGTCGGAGGACTCAAACTCTTTGATATTCCCTACATCTTAACTTCGGGAGGACCGGGAACCGCATCTTATACATTGGCGCTGGCTATCTATAATGCGGCCTTCAGAGAAAACAACGCCGGGTATTCCATTGCGGCAGGCGTCGTGCTCATGCTCATTATAATGGTCATTACTTTCATACAATTGCAGATTACGAGACGCAGGGAGGTAGAGATGTAATGGTCAGGAAACGCCTGAACCCCACAGATATTGCCATTGAAGTCGGCCTATTCCTGTTCGCCTGCGTATTGTTGTATCCCATTTACTTTTTATATGTAGGGAGCTTTAAGTCGCCGGCTATCTTCTATGATCCTTTCGCTTTTCCCAAAGAGTTATATTGGGGCAGCTTTGCGATTGTGTTTGAGAAGGTTAAGCTGCTTGACGGCTTCTTTAATACAATTGTCATCATGTCTTTCTCGCTCGTTAGCATTGTGGTCATATGTTCAATGGCGGGATATGCCATCGCCAGGGTCAAGAATCGCTGGTTTCAAGCAATCTATTATTTATTCTTATCCGGGATGATTGTGCCGCTTCAGACAACAATGGTGACCATTTTTAAAATGGGTGTAAGTATTCAATTAATTGATACCCGCACCTTTATGGTATTGCTCTATGCCGCAGGCGCAATTCCGATCGCGACGTTTATTTATGTAGGTTTTATGAAGTCGATCCCTAAGGAAATCGAGGAATCGGCTTTCATTGACGGATGCGGGCCCATGCAATCTTTTGCCCGTATCGTACTGCCCCTGTTATTGCCTGCCACGGGGACGATCTTAATTACCAATGTGACTGCCATATATAACGACTTTATGGGTCCATTGCTGTATTTGAAGTCGGAGTCGAAGATGACGTTGATGCCGCAGATCGTACAATTTTATGCCAATAAACAATCGATGGACTATGGCCCTGTATTCGCTCTGTCGGCCTTGGCGGTATTACCGCTCATACTCCTGTTTATATTCACACAGAAATACATGATCAAAGGGCTTATTGTTGGTTCTTTGAAAGGTTGAGTTTTAATTGGCACAACCATGGGAGGATGAACCAGTTATGTTAACGCTTACGGATGTTATTCAAGTAAGTTTTTTCAAACGATCGTTCATTTGGCTTCTTGGCTTCGCCCTGCTTATGTCGACTGCACCACTGGTTATTACATCTGCAGATGGGTCGAAACGATATGCGGAGGCTCCTCCAGGCTCATTAATTGTATCGCAAGGGGCACCCGTTACCCCCTACAACGGTATGGTCATTCATGATGGCGTGCAAAGCAACCTGACCGATGGCGATCTTGGTACGCTCTCGGGAGCGTCGACAGGATTTATAGACCTGTATCTGGATTTGGGACGAAAAAAAACATTGGACTATGTAGCGATCCATTACGCCCGGCATTGGAACAAAACAAATAAGGTGTACGTCTCCGACGATGCCGTGAATTGGACAGAGGTGGTCTCCGGAGACGGTGGAATAGGCAAGTATGAGTATTTGCAGAATACGACGACAACCAACATCCTGGATCACAATGTATTCGGAGCAATGCTCCCGGCGAATACAAAGGGTCGTTATGTCAGAATCAGTGCAGATCAGGTTTATGTAAACATTTATGAAATTCAGGTTTACTCCTCTTTCATAGAGGTGGAGCAATTCAATATGACAGGTGGAGTAACAATGGAGGTTCTGCCGGGTTTCTCTGTGCAAATGAAAGCTGAGGCACAACCAAGCAATGCGACGAATCAGTCCGTAACGTGGAGTGTCGCGCCGAAACCGGGTTCTTCGGGAATGGCGGTAATCGATGCCGCTACAGGTTTCCTGACAGCGATTACAGCGGGAACCGTTACCGTAACGGCCGAGGCATTGGACGGCTCGGGGGTTGCAGCAACAACAGACATCGTCATACGTGAATCGATTGAGCAGTGGCGTAGCATGGAGCTGTCCTTGATGAGTTCGAAAACGTACAATGATCCCTTCGCAGATGTGGATGTCGTTGCAACCTTTACGGGACCGGGCGGCATTCAAATCACTCGCCCCGCATTTTGGGACGGGGGGCGCATATGGAAGGTTAGATTTGCTCCTACTGTTACGGGAACATGGAGTATGACGGTAGAAGCTGATCCATCTGCTGATGACACTGGACTTAACAGGAGCAGTGCCATATCTTTTCAGGCTACGCCTTATTCTGGTGTACTGGATTTGTATAAGCGCGGATTTCTACAAATTGGAGACAATGATCGCCACTTTAATTACAACGATGGAACTCCGTTTTTTTATCTTGGCGATAC
>NZ_MXQD01000036.1:0-124636 GCF_002165585.1 Paenibacillus sp. MY03
CGGGAACGTGTCCCCGTTGCGGAGTCCGACACTGGTACTCGTAAAGACGGGATTCGGATTTCCGTATTCGCGCGTTTTATTATGAGCCGTCACGGTTAGCGGCGCTTTCGTTACGGTAAGCGTGCCGGGAACGGATTGCACCTCGTAGTTCTTGAGTTTATTGTCCCGATCCGTCACGTTCGGCGTAATGGCATAGGATCCCACCCCGCTGCCCGCAGCGGCGGTCGTCGAATAGGCGACCGAAAACGTGTCCCCGTTGCGGAGACCGACGATCGCCCCCGACAGAAGCGGATTGACGGCTCCGTATTGCCGTTCGTCGTTCGACGCCGTAACGGTCAAGGGCGCCTTCGTCACGGTCAACTGGCCTTCCTTCAATTTCAGCTCATAATTATGCAGCGCGTTTCCCGTGTCCGCAAGAGCCGGAGTAATCGCATAAGCACCTACCGGGCTGCTTGGCGAAGTCGTAGTCGAATAGGTGACTGTTATGGCATCTCCGTTCCTAAGTCCCGTCAGCGTGCCCGTTAAGACCGGATTGCTCAGACCGTATTGGCGCGAAGTCGAATCGGCCTCTGCGGTCAGCGGGGCTTTCGTAATCGTGAGCGCGCCCTGTACATAAGTTATCGCGTAGTTCGGAGAATGATAGCCCGATGCCTGAACGGCGTATGTTCCCACGCTTGAGGAAGCGGAGGCGTTTGTCGTGTAGGAGAGCGTCCCAAGCGAGGAGGCCGCATCCCACGAAGCGAGCCCGGTTACTTGACTCGTAAAGGCAGGATTGCCGCTTCCGTACGGACGCGACGCCCCGCCGACCGTTACCGTTATCGGCCTCTTGGCGACGGTGATCGTCGTATCGTCCGCCGCCATGGAGTAGAACGAGGTCCCATTGTATCGTGCCTCCAACAGGAGATCCCCCGGCGGCTTGTCCATGCCGTACGACAGCTCCGCTCTGCCTTGAGCATTCGTTGCCGCGCTGCCGACAGGCACGCCGTTCAATTGAAATTCGACCCGTTGATTGGCGAATGCTCTTGCCCCGTTCATCAATTGAGCGGAGAAGACGACCACATCTCCATAAGTCGCATTCGCCTGCGCAGCCACCGTCAATTGCGTGTCGGGAGTCCGAACGGCATCCGCTACATAGGTGCGGAAGTAAGCGTCATATTCGTTCTTCCAATCCGGGGGCCAATGAGAGCTGCTATAGAACCTTCCTCCAGAGTAGGAATTTCCCGTGCCCAACCACATACCGCCTTGGCTGGCGGAAGTGGTTCGAATCGTATATTGCTGTCCCTCCGTTATAGGTATGCCGTCGAAGGTGATTAAGGTCATATTCGGCGCCGGCGACAAAGGGATATCCAAATAGTCGAGCGTGACCGAACCAAGCGCCGAACCCGACAGGGTTTCCCCCGCAAAAATCTCGATCTTGAGTTGTCCTGCTCCGGCGCTGTCAAATCGGAACAGATGAAGCTCAATGTCGTACAGATAGCCGCTTTTTCCCGCTGTAAAGCTCTGGGCCGTATCATCGAACATGGCGCCCGTTCCTAATCCGCTCGAGACGACTTGCTGGTCGAGAGGGTCGGGCGATGCCGCGGCCAGCACTTCTTGCCGGCCCCCTCCCAACCAAGCGAATACAACCGCTATAGTCAATACGACCGCCGCAACCTTCGCAAGATGGCCGCGGAAGCTGTTTCCAATCATTAGAAGCACTCCTTCAGTCTATGAATTACTAAGTGAATAAATAAATCGTACCATAGGAAGGCGCGATTGATGATTATCGAAAGTTAGTTTTTTTAAGTGAGGCCGCTCATAGATTCGGAGTCACCAAGGATGCCAAAAAAGCCGTTTAGAGAGGCCCATGAGCGGACCCTCGAAACGACTTTTTATGACCCGGACAAGCACAAAAGCTCCTTCGTTACTACCCGCGTCTTCCCTATTGCAGGAATTTCGCTTCCGGCTCCTAAGACGGCCTACCCGATTACGCTTACACCGCTCCAGTTGTAATAAATCCAGGTCGCAGTATCAAATGGCGCGTCTGTATAAAACTTTTTGTTGGCGTATATTTGAAGCTGACCCATTGTTGTCAGAGCCATCAGATCGGCCCATCCGTCTCCGTTGACATCGCTTGCCGAAATATCAGATATGTCATCCCATTCCCCTGACACGCTCCAGCTTGCGGCAGCGAAGGGCAGCTGATTGGGGGCGCTTGGCCATTGATTGGCATACTCCGTCAAAGTTCCGTCGCTTCTCGCCACCAGCAGATCGGCATACCCGTCACCTGTCGTATCGGCAACGGCAATCCCCGTTATTCCCGAGGAATAGCCTGACGGAACAGACCAGGTCAGCATGTTAAACGGCAGTCCCGTTCCGGAAGCGGAAGCATTCCCCGTATTCACGTGAATGCGCAAGGAACCGTCTGTGTGTGTGGAAACGAGATCAGCCAACCCGTCGCCATTCACATCCCCCGCAGCAATGCGAATCGCATCGCTCCAATTGACGTAATCCCAGGTAACGAAGGTCCAAGGGGTGGTGCTGCCTGTATTTTTCCATATGCGCAGATGACCGTCTGTTCCCAGAGCCAGCAACTCGGCCTTTCCGTCGCCCGTTAAATCGGCTGTCGTAATGGCTGTTGTATCTGCTCCCCACGATGTGCCCAGAGATGTCCAGTACTTATTGACGAAAGGATATCCGTTATGGGCCGGCTCCAGGAATCCATTCGCATAGATTGACAACCTCCCGTCTGCGTCAATGGTTGTCAGATCTCCATACTTGTCACCAGTAACATCGCCTTCGGTTCGGTCGATTTTATTCTGGAACACACGGAAATACTCGAATTTGGCTGTTGCCTGGGTTGCGTTTGTACGGCCGTGCGACACCAGTCCGATCTGGGCGGAGGTATTGGCGGGAAGGACCCACACTCCCCCCGTTTTCCAGTTTACGCCGTCCGTACTGCTTGAAGGCCGATAATGCTGCTCGCCCGTTACAGGATCAATGGTTACATTGATGCGGAGCCAAGTCGTATCAGCCGGCACTCCGAAATTCGTTGCTCCCGCCCATCGAGTACCGCCGCCCTCTTGCGTCACTTTCCAAAACTCTAACAACCTAAGCGTATTCGCGGTGCTGTGGACCAAACGCAAATGATTGTTATCATTGGTATAAACAATGAGGCCGGCCTGTTCAAAATCTCTGATCGTGTTGATTCCGACATTAAAATTGAGTTTCGTTTCGATCATATAGTTGCCTTTAGGCGGAGATCGCAACAAGACCCCGGGTTTGCCCGACGCGGCGGCGAGATCCCCCGATTGTGTCGGCCATGCCAACGAACCCGACTGCACGCTGGCATTCGGATCATTTCTGATCCAGCTCCAGCCGGCACCCAAGCTTCCTGTAAATTCATCGGAATAGGCGGTTAACAAATTGTTGCTGACAATAGGCGGATCCGAAACCAAAGATGTATAAGCCGTAAAGATTGTACTTAACGAAAAATTATCCACTTCCGCAAGATCGTCTCCCGCTATTCCGGCAACCCCCTGATTAACCAGCGCGTTTGGAAGCGTAGTTGTTTTTACAGCCAAAGGGTCTCCAAGATTGGCATGGGTGACTTCGGCCTTGAGATGATTGCCGCGCACTTGGACGGTCAAGGTATGCCATTTGTCCGGCTCAAAGCTCGATGGTAAAGAAGTAGTCGTAACTGTCGGGATTCCGTTGGTCACGGTTTCGATTTGCAACTCGTTCGTTGCGGCATCAAGCAAAATCCGCACATAATGGTCTTCATCCACATAGTTACTCAGCAAGCCAACGACATCGGCCGTCCCCATTGTACGTACATCAGCCTGAACCTGCACATCCGAGCCGGAAAGCACCTTCACTCTCGCCATTGTATCCGGTCCGGTCAGCCGCATGAACGCCCCGCTGTCTGTTCCTGCACCGCCGATGTTCGAGAAGCTGCCTTGAAGCGCAACAAAATTGTTGGCTGTGGCGACAGAATCTCCAAAGCGATCATCCACCGTTCCTGTTACAATCGGCATGGGCTGGGGGGTAGCCGATGCCCCTCTGCCCTCGCGCACGATCGGCCATCCGTCAATCCAGTCGAGGCGATCGATATGCAATTGACGGACCGTGTCGGCAGCCGTGTAACGATTAAGCGCATGATACACGATATAGGTTTGACCGGAAAGATCGGTCAGCATGGCATTGTGGCCCCCGCCAAGAACCGAATTACCGCTGTTGGACATCATGATCGTTCCGCCGCTTCGCGAATTCACAAGCGGTATTCCATCGCGATCGACATAGGAACCAAGCAGGCTTGCGGACTTCCCGACATAGGTTACATACCCGGACGAAGGTCCGGCACAACAACTGGATGACGACAGCATCAGATAATAAAAGCCGTCACGATGCACCATGTAAGGCCCTTCATATTTGCCGCTGGCAATTTTCACCGGAGAGAAGGCCGGATCGGCACTCAGCCCGCTGCTGTTGAGCTTCTGAATCCAGACCCCTCCCGGATAACTCCCGTATAGGACATAATTTGTTCCGTCCGTATCGGTAAAGCCTGCAGGATCAATCAGCGTGGCGCCGACGGTCAGCAGCGCTGAGCCTCTGTCCGTCCATGGCCCCGTCGGCGAAGGCGCGGATGCAGCGCCGATCGCCGACACGCCGGAACTGTTGATCACGCTGTAATAAAGAACGTATTGCCCATCAATATATCGAATGTCTGGAGCCCAAAAGGAATAACCACTCGCCCAGGCAGGTTTTGAAGCGAATACCGTGCCCATATTTGTCCATGTTTGCAGATCTTCCGACCTGGAAATCTGGAATCTGTCCCCGGTAGCATACGCATACCAATACCCGTCCTTGCCTTTAATGATAGTAGGGTCGGCAAAATCGCCGGGCCGGATCGGATTGGTGTACGTGGAAGAATGGGCAAACGTCAACGTGGGAGCAGTGACGCCAAAAAAGTTCAGAGAAATCATAAAGACGACCAGCATAAAATATCCTGCAGCTTTTCTCCATCGCATCAAACCGCTTTTCAGCTCTGCATGTCGCATTTATCCATCACTCCTTCTTCAGAATCCATCAATTCGGCAACGTTACGCTAATCCGATGCTCTCCTCTCGGTACATGGCATATGAACCAGCATCGGCCGTTCTGGCGATGAACGGCAGCCGCCCGCTGTTGACCGTCTAACGAATAAGAGGCTGCTTCCCCGTTACCGTCGTTTAGCGGGATTTTGACCAGCACGCCGTCGCTTGATTGCGTTTCCACTTCAAATGATAAAGTGGATCCGCCGTCTCCAGCATCCAGTACGCAATGCTCCAATCGGGTCGAAGCACGCTCCATCCACCAAAGGCACAGCTGATTTGTGGAATGATACTTTACCTTGAATTGCTTTTCATTCAAATATCGAAGCAGTTCTTCCAGCGCGGGCAAGCAATGCATATTGTGCTCCGCGTCGGAAATATACACCGGATGGATGAACATATTGAGCGTCCACCCGAAATACGCCGCCCGCTCGACAGCCAGCTGTATTCGAGCAATATCCCGATCTTTCGATTCTTCATAAATACGCGGCTCGAAAAAGCCGATGGGAATGTTGACAAACGGTATGCGCGCGTTGTCATGCTTGAAATCGTCGTATACAAAATGCGGATATACCGTTCCGAATCCATAGCCCATCAGATTGATTGGATTATAAGGGGGATTGAACGCATGCGCCCTTGAATTGTCGCCTTTCATTCCTCCCGAGCTTGCCCAACGCGCATGCTCCGCCCAGCCAGTGCCTGTGCACCAATGATTTACGGAAGCAATCGGCACTTCTCCGAAGGCCTCCGTATACATCTGGATTTGTTCCAGCACATCGGCTTCCGTATAATGAAAATGGGGTTTGACAAAATCAAAATGGATCGATAAATCATGTCCGTTGTTTTTGATGATCTCATACTCTTGCCGATCGATTGCAAATTTGCCGTTTACGGGCATCAAATTCATGTGATAAGGAAGTCCCAACGCTTTCATATAGCGGGAAGCCTCGACCTGAATGCCTGGCGTGCACTCATCGTCTCCGCCGAAATGAATGAGCAAGTCCGGCGCGCTTCCGTCCGGCAATGGCGGGAGTTGATGAATAAAGGGCTGGGGAGTAGATGACAATATCTCCTCCAGATACTGCAGCCAATAATCCCCATAAGGAACCTCCAGATCATGCAGACGGCTAAACGGAATCGCATCCCCGGTCCGATAATATCCGTCGCCGTCGTAGTCCCGATCAATCGGCCGCCCTTGATGCATCACCCAGATCGTCTGAGTCAGATCAAAGGCAAAGTACCATGTCTTCCCGGCTTCCAGTTGTGTCCGGACAACAGAAGGGCAGCCGGTAGCCGTTCTACCTGCGTTAAGCAGCAAAGCTTCCTCGATCACGGCCTCATGGCTTGGCGCGACCATCTCCAGCGGCGAAAAGATCGGAAGCAGCGCGCCGCGATAATCGTACATCGGACCCGGAGACGTCTCGGCATCTCCTTCCTGCCGCGAAAATTTGCCGTATCCCGAAATCGTGAACTCGTCGTCCGGCTGCGCAATCGTTTTGCGATGACTGATGCCGAACAGATCATCCGCTCCCTTGAGGGCAAATCCAATGAGAATGCCTCCGAGGCGCACCCATTCCCGCAAAACTTCTTGCTGTCGCGCATTCAGGCTCATCGAACCGGCAAATAAATATTTATATCCTGCAAGATCCGAAACGTTCTCCAATGCATCAAGGGACAGTTCCGTCGCGCGCAAACCCATTTCATCGAATATTTCCGGCAAATAGGCATACCAGTAATTTCTTCCGATGCGATTGGCTTCCGCTCTCAGTCGATCGCTATAGAGATAACCAACAAACGATCTAGCCTGCTCATTCATGATCCGGTACCTTCTTTCTGAAATCCGGAACCTCGAGCAGAATCCCGCCCCGATTGGAAGATTCGGCGGCAAGAATGGCAGGAGCGGCCGTCTCGACGGCCTTGTAAACATCCATATCGATAGGTTTGTCTTCCCGGATCGCTCGCAGGAAATTGACGACGGGCCATCCATCCGAGCTACCGTGACCGCTTGCTTTGATGAAATCGCTTACGTCACGGACGTTTGTGCTCCAATCCATCTCTCGCCATTGACGATCCGCTGCCGTCCACAATCTTGGACTGTCGTTCTCCGTCCTTGCCCATTCCGCCGTCTGCTCGGTTCCCTTCACCTGGTACCAGTGGAAGCCGGTTTCCTTGCGGGGGCCGTGCGGCGAGGTGAATCCGGCAGCAACCCGCAATACGGTGTCGGTGCTTGTATGCATAAGCGCAACCTCAATGTCCCTCGCCTCGTAGTTATCGACATAATAGCTTCGGGGCCTCGTTCCCATACATGATACCTTGGTCACTCTCCCGCCCGTAATCTTTAGAAGCGGACTTAGCGTATGCGGCAAATAATAGATCGGATTGTAAAACCGTTTGTTGCGCCACGTTGCTTCTACTTCCCTGCCTTCCGGAGGCAGCGCGTTTCCATAAAAACGTTCCCCCGTTTGAGGATCGATATAATAGTCCCACTCGCCATAATGAAAATATTCCCCTTCGGCGAACAAAATCTGCCCGAAGTCGCCGCGCTCCGCCATCCGGCGCCACTCATCGATAAATCCCCAATAACGGGTTTGTTCCGATAATTGATATTTTGCGCCGGTTTTCTCAACCGTGCGAACGAGTTTCCAACATTGTTCCATCGTATAGGCCGCCGGAACTTCGGTTGTGACGTGCACGCCTTGTTCCATCGCATAACAGGCAATATCCACTTGCTCGTCGGGCGGGGACGCTATTAATACCGCATCCGGCTTTTCTTCGCGAATCATTCGCTCGAAGTCCGTGTACCGGTTTGCACTGGATTTCAGGGCAACCGCAGCCTGCTCGACCGTGGGGCCGACACGATCGCATAACGCAACAATCTCGCAATCCGGATGTCTTGCGTACAACTGTGCGATATATACGCCTCTTGGTCCCAATCCGATAACGCCCAATCTTACTTTTCTATTCATCACGATCCTTCTTGCTCCTCTCCAACGCTCCGTATATTTGTGAATGATTGCGCTTGTTGCATGGTCCAGCATCTTCCGGGAGCATCCACCCGGAAGACTTCTATGTTGCCCGTGTCCGCAACCGTGACATAGCAGGTTCTCCCATCGTGTCCGCCGAAGGTTAAATTCGTGCAATTTTTTCCCGTCAGCATAATTTCCTCCAATATTTCGCCGCCGGGCGACAGCTTCACCACACTCCCCTTCCCATAGCGGGTCACGTAAAGGTTGCCTTCCATGTCGCATCTCATTCCGTCAAGTCCATAATCGTCAAAGGCAAACAACAGACATTTGTTCGAAATTTGTGCATCGGCCGACAGATCATAAACCCAAATCTTTCGTTGAAATGATTCGTTCACATAAAGACGTTTGCCGTCGGGACTCACTTCGATGCCGTTGGTTGTACCCATCCCTTCCTCTAGCAAAGTCGTTGTCCCATCCGGCTCGATTCTCCACAATCGGCCTAAGGACGCCTCCCAGTCGGGGTCGCTGGCAAATACGATATCGTCGTCCGTGATGGCAATATCGTTCGGCTGACTCATCGAAGGTTCGTGTGCAAGTACGGATACATGGCGGGTTGCCATCTCGACTTTGAGAATCCGGTGACGGGTATAATCCGCGATCAGCATGTCGCCCGCCCGATTGAAGCGAATACCGTTGCCTATGCTCCCGTTCTCCAGCTCGACAAATACGGCGCATTGCCCGTCAGGCGCAATCCTGCCAATCGTATGCTGCCTCGCATAGTTGACTGCATACAAATTCCCGTGCCGATCGCATGCCGGTCCCTCGATTCCGTCCGTAAATCCAAACGGTTCGGTAAAAACGCGGCTGGTATATAACAAATTATCATGCATAGTTGCAGCCTCCGTGGCGGAATGCTTCTTTCCCCTTGACTCCGCTTTTACAAAACGCCATATTTATCGAAGACATCCTGAAGCAGCTTGCCCTCCAGCAGTTCTTTACGGCTGTTGTTCTCTCTTTCGACCTTCCCGACTGCCAATTCGACCGTCTGTTCAAGCACTGCGGAAGGAATAACCGCAACGCCGTCGCAGTCTGCGAACACAACGTCGCCCGGATGCACGCGAATTCCTCCCGCTACAACAGGGCAGTCATAATCGATTACGATTCCTCTTCCCCTGGAATCCACCGGTTTGATTCCTTTGCAAAAGACGGGAAAATTCATGTCTTTGATCTTGCGGGTATCCCTGATCAATCCGTCAACAATCGCGCCCGTGCTTCCCCTCATCGCGGCTGCCGTAGACAGCAGTTCGCCCCAAATGCCGTTATTCACGGATTGATTCGTGCACATCACCACCACTTCACCGGGTTTAATGCTGTCAAGCGCTTGAATTTCCAGCTTGTACGGATGTTCATGCACATGGTAAACGTCGGCTGCCAATATCGTTTTGGCCCGCCCTACAACAACAAGATCAGGCTGCAGCGGCCGTACATGCTCGCTCATGGCCTGTTCCCGATACCCCAAATCATCCAAAGTATCGCAAATGACGCCGGTATACAGCTTCGCTTTCATGACTTCAAAAAGTTGACTGTCGCTGTTCATATTCACGCTGTTCTCTCCCTCGCATCTAACATTTTGGTTTTCCGGAAATGCTTTTTTCGATAGCTTTGGTTAAAGCAAGGCTGTCAATGCCCGCTTGCGTACCGGGAATGCATGGCTCCCCTGTCTTGATGCTATGGACAAATTTGTCCAACTGGATTTTAAAGCAGGATTCAAAATAATCATCCTCAAGCTGAACGGTCTGCGTAATGGTTTCATTTTTCAATTGAACGGTACGGGAGTCGCGATCAAAGATGGCGATGCCGCGCGGACCGACAACTTCAAATTCGCCCTTCGGAAACCGCGGCATGAACCATCCAATCTCCACTTTGGCCACATCGCCGTTGGCAAACCGGATTACCGACAGGTCGTAATTCGACGCGGGAAATTCCTCTCGGGTGCGCAGGCCGAACGACTGTACTTCCTCGACCCGGGAATCGCTCAGAAAGTTCAGATAATCCGCCACATGGGCGCCGTCATGAATAGATGGCGAGCCGCGCTCCATCGTGCGATAGATTCTGTCATAATGCTCGGGATTGCCGTCCGGATCCCAAATTTCATCAAAGATGCCCATTCGATAGATAAGCGGCGCTCCCAGCTGCCCGCTCCGAATCCATGTTCTTAATGTTTCGAGCAGGGGGCCGTGCCGGTATGTAAAACCTACTTGCACCTGGCAACCGCTGCTTTGCTCCGCCTCCCGCACTTTCAGCGCCGTCTCCAAATCCACCGCCATCGGTTTCTCGCACAGCACATGCTTGCCCGCTTGCAAACTTTCTATCGTCAATAACGGCGTTATCCAAGGCGGCGTGCATATGACCACCGCATCAATGCCGGGATCATTCAACAGCTCGCGGTGATCGGTTGTCGCCAAGGGTACTTCGTACCTGGCGGCCAGTTGATTGGCTCGCTCCAGATCCGTGTCGCAAAGCGCAACAATCCGGACCGCATCGGAAGCGTGCATAGCGGGAAGATGCCTGGAAACGGCGATATCGCCACAGCCTATTACACCCATGCATAGAAAGTCTTTCATCGCTTGCCTCCCCCCGACTGTCGAATCAGAATCAGTCCTTGATAGCCGTGCATTCGACCTCCACCAGAAAACCGTTCAACTCGCACGCGACTACTGTTCTGGCCGGATAATCTCCATCGAAGTACTGGCCGAAAACTTCATTAAACGCGGCCCAATCGGATATCGAACTCAAATAAACGGTGGCGCGTACAATATCGCTCATGCCGAATCCGTTATCTTCCAATAGATTGCGAATATTCTGCATCGTCTGATGCGTCTGTTCGACTATGGTTTCCCCTACCAGCTGCTGGTTAACATCAAAGGGACCGAATCCGGCCAAATACATCGTATTTTGTTTCAGAACTGCCGACGAATAATTGCCGAACACCGGATGAACCCGCGGCGAACTAATAATTTGCTTGGACATGCGCCACCCTCGTTTCTATTGAATTTGCAGCAACTGCAGGGCGAATTGCTCCAATCTGGTACTAATGCCGTCAAACAACCGCTGACCCTTCTCTTTCGTTGCCAATGAAGGCCTGCCAAAAACGCCCGATTTCGTCAACTCCCGAAAATTAAACACGCGCGACACTTCATTCCCCTTTTGCATATCCAGCAACCAGATATCGCCTTCGGGTTGTATGCCGTCGTCCCGAATCCGCTCTCGCAGCACCTTGGCTTCGTCCAGATACAGATAGAGGGAGGTTTCCAGCTCGCAGGCATGACCCAGCCCGCCTGCGCCGGACTCGCGGATGCTGCCGATCTCTTCCTTGGCCAGATTCCAGTAATCGGCGGCAACGGCGATCACATCGGGATGCTCGTTTTTTAATTGTTGCAGTACAATCTGGTGAGGAGCTCCATTTCCTCCATGGCCGTTTAAAATCCATAGTTTCCTCGCACCCATCCTGATATAGGAATCGCATACCGCATGCAGCATCTGGATATAAACCGAATGAGGCAAAGACAATGTCCCGCCGAACGACAGATGATGCGGCGAATGTCCCAACCAGATCGTCGGGGTAAGCAATATATGCTCCGCAAGCGACCGCTCGATCCTCTCGGCCAATCGACCGACGATCAAAGTATCCGTATTTGTCGGCAGATGCGGCCCATGCTGCTCCGTTGCCCCCGTCGGTATAAGCACAATCGTGCGCGAAAAGTCGATATCGTTAATTTCCTCATAAGTCAGATCATGAAAGATCATGGAATCCCCCTTAGCTGACGGACAATTTGCGCAGCTTGTCAAAATCTATCGTGACTCCCAGCCCCGGCCCTTCCGGCACAATCAAAGCTCCGTTCCGGATGGTCATTTCTTCCGCCGCCACATCCTCAAGATAACCGGTAAAGCCCCGGATATCGGAAGCGTGTCCAGACAGATTGGCCATAGCCGCCGCTATATGCGCCGATGCCGCAGCGCCGATGACGCCCTCCGGCATGGAGCCGATCGTGCAATCCACGCCATAATGGGCGGCCAGCTCGAATACTTGCCGCGAACCCCATATCCCGCCGGATTCCGATATGTACACATGGAGCAGGTCTGCTGCGTTCGCCTCCAGAGTCCGCTTTGCGTCCGGAACATCCCATACGCCCTCGTCAATCAGAATACTGACATTGGTGTTGCGCCGCAGCCAGGCCGTCTCGCTCAGCCTGTCGTAGTGCAGCGGTTGCTCGACCATGTGTACGCCATGCTTCTCAAGCTCGTCAATCATTCGTTTCGCTTGCTTCGGATCGCGCCACGCCATATTTACATCCACTCTGAGCAGGATGGAGTCGGGGATGGCTGCGCGTATGGCGCTCACCATTTCCAAATCCTTTCGGTCATCGGCTCCAATCTTTAATTTAAGCTCCCCGTAGCCTTGCGCTGCATGCTGAACGGCCGCCTCCACCATCTCCTCCTGGACGCCCATCGAAACTCCGCCGGTCAGCGGAATCTCCGCTCTTCTCCTCCCCCCCAGCAGTTGATAGACCGGCTGCCGCAGTTCCTTGCCGAGCAGATCCCATATGGCCGTCTCGACGCCCGCTTTTGCCAGCAGATGCCGTTTGGAGAAGCTGCAAAGATGATCCAGCTTTTCGTTAATCAAGGAAATATCCCGTATATCCATACCAACCAGCAAGTCGGCCCAGTGCGTATTGACCTCATGACATAAAGAATGCGCCCCGCCAAACCATGCGAAAGCGATCTCCCCGGCGCCGTAATGACCCGATTCGCCGCGTACGATCACAATGCCGTGACGGGATGAGGGGTAAGTTCCCCATATATCGCTTACGGCTTTGCGGAAAGGCAGAATAACAGGAATCGCTTCAACCGAAACAATTTTCATGATGCAACGCTCCTTTTAACGAAGCCCCAAAACTTCGGGCGTATTCTTGCTGAGAATTTTATCAATGACACGATCCGGTATCCGCGGCAAATTCGTTCCTTCCACCAGATGATTGAGGTTCTGCAAGCTTTCAATCGTCTCTTCGATTGTAAAAAACGGGAAGTCGGTGCCAAACAAAAGTTTATCCTCAATGCCGTATTCAATGGCTTCGATCAATCCGTTGTACATTTGCCAAGGTCTGCGACCCAATGCCGATATATCCGTATATACATTCGGATTTTTGCGAACAACCGAGATCGTTTCGCCCATCCACGGGTGCCCCATGTGGGCAATAATCATCTTCAAATCAGGGAACGAGCGCGCTACCGGGTCCAGATAGACCGGCCTTGATTTTTCCAAGGGCCCTTTCTGAACAAATGATGTGCCCTGATGCCACATGATGGGCAATCGCAATTGCTGCGCTTTGGCGTACAGAGGATAGCAATGCCGATCCAGTGGATGAAAATCCTGATAAAACGGCGCCAGCTTCAGCCCCTTCAGCTTATATTCCTTCACGGCGGCTTCCAGCAGCCGTTCCGGTTCTTCCCGCTGTGGATCAATGCTCGCGAAACCGAAAAGCCGGGTCGGATTCCCCTGCACATATTGCGCGACATATTCATTAGGCACGTTAAATCCCGTCGATGGAGCGTCCAGCGCCAGCACGATCGCGCCGGAGCAATTTTCCACCTTATCCAGCGCATTTTTATGATCCTCAGGCGTGCACTTCATGGCGAAACTATCGCCCCAAGCGCGTCGCGCATCAGCTAAAAAGGGACCGGAAATATGTTCTGGCTGCGCCAAGTGGGTATGGCAATCAAAAATCATGATATCCTCACTTTCCCATCCGGTAATATTTTTATCCTTTAACCGCACCAAGCAATAGCCCTTTCATAAAGTACTTCTGCAAAAACGGGTACACAAGCATAATAGGCAGCACTGTAATTACCGTCATCGCGATTTTGAGACTCTGCGGGGTGAGCATCCTGAATTTTTCCGCACCGGACATGCTGTTGGTAAACTGCTCTACCGATGTGATAGTTTGAAAGGAATTGTAAAGCACATATTGAAGCGGGAATAGCTCCGGATGCATCGCGTTGTAGAATTGCGTATCAATAAATGCGTTCCATTGACCGATGCCCGCAAACAACGAAATAGCCGCCATAACCGGAAGACAAAGCGGGAGAATAATTCTGGCAAAAAGGTATGCGTCATTTGCTCCGTCAATTAACGCCGACTCTTCCAGCTCTTTGGGAATTCCCTCAATATACGTTTTGATCAAAATCATGTTGAAAACACTTACCGCCGACGGAATGACATAGACCCAAAAGGTACCCACCAATCCAAGACTTTTGATCAAAATGTAAGTCGGAATAATGCCGCCGGAAAAGTACATGGTGAAGACAAAATATCTTCTTATGAATTTGATGCCGACCATGTCGTCGCGCGTTATTACATAAGCCGCCATAGAGGTGACTATAGCCATAAATAAGGTGCCGATAATGGTCCTTGCAAGCGAGATATAAATGCCGTTAAGGACATCCGGATTGGCAAAAATGGCTCTGTAGGAATCCAAATTGAACTGCTTCGGGTAAAACAGAAATTTCCCGCTGACAAGCGAAGGATTGCTGAGCGAGTAATTGATCAAGTGAAGAAAAGGAAAGACCATGACAATAAAAACAAGGATCATAATTAAATAGTTAATAAAATCAAACACGCGGTCGCCCGGACTTACTTTGTAATGCATATTCGCTCTCCTTTCCGCAGCTCAAAAAATAGATTTCCCTGTCATTTTCTTCGAGAATGCGTTTACCGACAACAGGATAGCGATACTGACAATCGTTTTTACGATCCCTACGGCGGAAGCATACGAATAGTTCAACTGCTGTAATCCAAATTTATAGATGTACATATCTAGAACTTCCATCTTCTCCCAATTTGTTGCATTTGTGAACATATAGAACAACTCAAAGTTAGAATTCAGGATCCAGCCGCTGTTCAAGATCAGAATGACCACGAATGTCGGCATTAAATTGGGAATTGTAATGAATTTCAATTTCTGCACGCGCGTAGCGCCGTCGATATCGGCCGCCTCGTATTGTTCGCCGGGTATGGCGGATATTGCGGCAATAAAGATAATGCTGATATATCCGACAGATTTCCAGGCTTCCAGCAGGATGACAAGAGGCCATGCATATTTGCTTTCCCCGAGAATATTCAGCCCTTCGGACAATATCCCCCATTTCATCAGCAGTTCGTTGAGCAGGCCGGAAGAAGAGGAAAGAAAAGTATTCGCTATGGAATAAATGATGACCCATGAAATGAAAAACGGAAAAAATGATACCGTCTGTATGATTTTAACAAAAAAGCGGCGTCTGATTTCATTGAGCAGAACGGCAAACAAAAGACCTAAAGTCAAATTGGTAATGATCATCATGAAATTGATGGACAATGTATTTTGCAGCAAATAGACATAGTCGGTGCTTTGCATAAAAAATCGTTTGAACTGCTCAAGACCGACCCACTCCGAAGCCCAAAAACCCAATCCAACCTGATAACGCTTAAATGCCAGCATCCATCCGACCAAAGGCACATAGTTAAAAATCAGGACCAGCAGAAAAGCCGGAGCCAGCATGAGAAAGAGATAACGTTGCCGATACAGTTTGCGTTGCAACATGATAGCGGATCACCCTTTAGTCCGGGAAGAATAGAAGACAAGCCGTCTCCTATTCTTCGCCCGATTTAATAGTTATCTATTTGAAAATTTGCAACGCTTCCTGATAAAGCCGGTTGTATTCATCGATCACGGTCTGCGGTTTAAGCTTCTCGTACTCTTGCAGGACTTCTCCCCATAGTTTCTCAAAATCAGCGTCGTCTTTTGCCATAATAAGCTTGGCTGTATTTTTCACTCTGAATTCCACCAGCTTTTGATCGGTCTGACTAAGCGCCGAATCCGGGTCGAGCTTAATGGAAGGAACGACGCCTGACTTCGCTCCTTCCGCCGTTTCCAGCCAGTAATCAAACGAAGTCTCCCAGCCGAGTTGTTTAAAGGCATTCATCGTTTCTTCTGTTTGCGATAGCTTATCCCGGTATTCCAGATTGGAGCTTACGCTGTAGGCTTGACCGTCCTCCCCCGTTCTCGAATCGTATCCAAGGAAGTTGAACAGGAACAAGCCGACTTTGCTATCCGGATTTTGCGCTTCGGAGGTGTACAAATCGGTAGGAGTGCGTACTCCGTTCGCATCGACCGTGTAATGCTTGTCTTTAATGCCCGACTGGAACAGAATTTGCGCTTCGTCGGTCGATGCCCAGTCAACAAGCTCCATAATGCGTTTCGGGTCCTTGGCGTTTTTGGTAATAATCATATTGTTAAAAGGAACAAGATCCAGTTCCATAATCAAACGTTTCTCGTTTCTTTCAACCTGCGTATTGCTACGAACCGGCAATGTGATGTACTGCATCTCCGGATGTCCGGATTCGATCAACTTCAGATTGGTGCCGTATCCGGGAAGTTGATACCAAGAGCTTAGCGCGCGGCCGCTATCAAGCTTTTCTTCCACCTGGGGGCTCTTGTCCGTAAAGCTTTCCCTATCCAATATGCCTTCTCTGTATAGCTTGTTGAAGAATTGGAAGGATTCCTTGACATATTCATTCTTCAAGTAGTCGACAAACTGATTATTGCTATGGTCGAAAATAACCGCTCCGTTACCGGCTACACCCGTGTATCTTCCACCTTTTTCATACATAATGCCGGCAATTCCGGCCATTCCCCACGGCTCCCCGAACGGTGCCACCATACCGATTGTTTTCTGACCGGACGGCGTCGTCGGAAAATCCTGCATCGCTTGCTTCAAATAAGCGATCCACTCATCTTCTGATACCAAGTTCGGATAACCCTGCTTCTCCAGAACATCGATTCGAGTCCCGATATCGAAACCACGAATGTTGTTCATAAAATCGCTTTGCCCGTTTTGCCAGTTGTAGAGCTTCTGGTCGGCGGCAATACTGCGCCAAATGGGAATCTGTTCGGCATACCGTTTCGCGAAGTTGGGCGAATCCGCCAAATAATCATCTAACGGCAAAGCAGCTCCGGCTTGTATGTACTTTTGCAGACTCGGATTGTATTGAATCCACAAAATTTCCGGGTAATCCCCTCCGGCAAGCATCAGATTTACTTTTTCCTCCCAATTACCAGCATAAGGAATGAATTCGAATACAATATTGAATTTCTCTTTAATAATTTGGCCAATCTCGGTTTCATCGGATAATTTGATTTTGTTCGTGCCTCCGGGATACATGTACTTGATCGTATAAGGCGATCGATCTGGCTGGTTTTCCCCTGTCGTGTCACTGCTGCCTGAAGGAGTACTTTCTGGGTTTGCTGTCGTCTGGCCTGAATTTCCCCCGTTGTTTGTACATGCGACAATGAGCGATAGTGCAAGACACGCGACGAGCAATGCAATCAACTTCTTTTTTAATTTTGCTCCCTTCATTTGCCGTCTCCCTTCTTTTTTTGTTGTTCGGACGACCTATTCATTCGCGCGTTGTTCCGTATATTGAACGATATTTAAAAATAGGTCTAAATAAAGAATATATTAAAAGATAATTTCTGTCAACGAAAATGAAGGCGCTTTATTCGATTTGCCTACCCCCCATTCCTGCTGCATAAATGGACATTTTGCAAATTATTATGAATTCATCTATTATAGATTTGTAGCCGTCTGAACAATTTTACATTTTTGTTTTCTGGAGGGACATGTTATGTCAATTAAGACCGAAAGTCCAAGTTATTCCGTCCCTGCTCTGGAGAAATCGATCGCCATTATCGATTGTCTCGCACATTCTGCGGAAGGATTGACATTATCCGGTCTATGCAAAAAGCTGAATTTGCCCAAAACAAGCGTATACTCCATACTGCATACCCTTGAGACTCACAACTATGTACGCAAAAACCCTGATGGATCTTATAATCTCGGTTTAAGTCTTTACAGTTTAGGGATGTTGTCCATTCGACATATAGACCCTAACTCTTTATTCGGACCGCATTTGGAAAAATTGCGGGATGAAACCCACTTCACCGTACATTTATGCACCTTTGATAACGGGGAGTCGATCTGCCTTAAAAAGATCGAAGGTTTTGGCTCCGTGCGATTTCTCTCTTATGTCGGTGAACGCAAACCCTTGAATGTGTCAGCCTGCGGCAAAGCAATCTCAGCCTTCTTGCCTGAAAATGAACTGCAAAAATTGTTTGATAAGGGGATGGGCTCCTTGACAGACAACTCGATTTCCTCAGAGTCCGCTTTCCGTGAACATCTGAAGCAAATTCGAGAGTACGGGTACTCGATTGACGACGAAGAGGGAGAATTGGGCGTGAGATGCGTAGGCACTCCCATTTTCAGAGACAACCAGCATATATTCGGAGCCATCAGCATTTCCACCTTGAAAGCCAATATGCCTATGCAGAAAGTTGCCGAATATGCCGATAAATTGATGGAAACTGCCAAAATTTTGTCTGGTTTTCTCGGATCGAAAACGTGATTCTATCATTCCTGAATCGAGTAGGCCTATGCGCTGCCAAGCGCGCCAAAAAACGGCAGCCCGTCAATTGACGGGCTGCCGTTTTTTTGGTGATTCCCCTTCTGCCTCTAATCCCTTATGGTTATTTCTAATAGCACATTCATGAGAAACTGCGCCGCTTCAGCACGTGTTGCAGAATTCGCAGGATTTAACTTACCTTCGGTCGTAATCAGCTCCATTCCTCCCATGATCGGCATTTTAAGATCCGTAAGTCCAAGACGGACGAGTATTTCATCTTCTGCAAGCAGGACCCGATACATCGTATCCTTCCATTTTCCGATCCGTCAGTCATTTCTATCCTGTCGAGACGGCAGCCATTGATTAATCGAGCTGGTCTCTTCGGTCAAAATATCCAAATAAATGGATACGAAATCATTCGAGTTTTTTAAGCTTTGACCTGTAATCTCCGATATTCGATTGAGGCGATAATTAAGCGTGTTAGCATGAATATGCAGGAGAGCGGCCGTATCCTTGGCATTGCAATTGAGGGACAGATACGTTGCTAACGTTTTCATAAAATCGCTTTTGCTTTCACGATCGTGCTCTCTTAATAATTGCAGCAATGGGCTGCTGTAATCGCTATTTTTTTTATGCTCGATAATAGATGGGACATGCATAAGAAATCCCAGATCATCATAATGGACAACCTGGCGAGTATGAAAAGGGAGAAGTTTTTTCAACGAGAGAATATGCAAGGTTTCTTTGTAAGCATTGGAAGCCCGCGTATACTTATCGTATTTGCCGCTGCAGCCGAATGCGGTAATGGTAACTTCTTTTTTTTCGTTAACTCCCTGAACAAAAGCGTGGATGAACGAGGTAAGATCTGCTTTATTGGAGGCCGTCGAATATAACGATAGGATCGCAATCAAATGATTTTGACTTGCCGTCAGGCAAGCCAAACGAGCCTGCGATTTAGCAGTAAGGGCTAGCCTAAGTCTCGCTACCTTCTCATCGTTGATCGGTACATTGCATTCAAAAATAACAATATGATAACAATCCGGAAGCAGAAGAGATAAGGCTTCTGCATCTTTTCTTATCATCGAATCGGATTGATAACAGTCCGTCAGCAGCTTCCAAATAAATTCATCATGCGTTTTGTCCTGCTTCGCTTTCCAGCTTCTTTGCTTCAATAAGAACCGCTTCGCGATTTCTGCAGACTTTTCGACGACCCGTTCCGCATGACCCTCTACTAAATTCCCTGTATCTACTACCCATATATAACCTAGAACGGCATGATTATTTTTAATACAAACAGCCAGTCTCGCCCCTAAACCAATCTCATTAATGGCTGGAATTCTGACGGAGTGGGACACGGATTCCAATAGCTGCAGGATCCCCTTTTTACGTAAGCCTGACAGAACGGAATTAGGAACACGCCTCTCGATAATGGTGGAAAGCCTCGCCGTATCACTCTCCAGTTGATGAGAGCTATATCCTATAACATTATGATGATCGTCTTCAATCGTCACCTGGGACTGAAGAGATTCGCTAATCGTATCCGCGAGAGCTTCTAGACTATCAAAGGCACGCTCAAAGGCCCGTCCAATGGAAGCATCTAATTCCGTCATAACCAACCACTCCTGGAGTAAAAATCTAACATTCTAATCGATTGTACCATTTCATAACGGCTCTAAATAGTCCTTTCTCGCATTCCTTAGGAGCGCCTATTTAAACACTCTCGGAACGCGCTTGCCGACCAGACATACCACCTCATAATTAATCGTTCCCGTCCAATCAGCCATTTCATCCACCGATGGCGCCAAGCCTCCGATCCCAATCAGCGTAATGACTTCGCCAGGCTTGCAATCTGCAATATCCGTTACATTAATCATCGTTTGATCCATACAAATACGCCCAACAATTGGCGCTCTCTGACCACGAACAGCGACATACCCCACATTGGACAGCGCACGGGAAAGTCCATCCGCATAACCTATAGGCAAGGTGGCGATCAGACTCTCCCGATCCGGCTTATAGGTACAACCATAACTAATCGACTGAGATTCGGGTACTGTCTTTACTGAAACGATCTTTGATTTCAAGCTAATCGCTTGTTCCAATACGACAGGATGCTTCTTCATCGATGGAGCCGGATATAGGCCATACAAGGCAATACCTACTCGAACCATATCCAAATGCATATGCGGGAAATTCAGTGTGGCGGCGGAGTTGCAGCAATGCTTGATGGGGATTTCGAACCCTTTTTCCTCAATGAATTGGATGTAGGACATAAATCTCATAAATTGCTCCACCGTAAATGGACAATCCTGCTCATCCGCAATGGCAAAATGAGTATATATCCCTTCTAATCGTACGAATGGACTTTTATTAGCCTTCTCTACAAGGGATAATGCCTCCTCTCTCGAACTTATCCCTATTCGATTCATGCCTGTATCCACCTTCAAATGAATCGCCGCCACAATGCCAAGCCGAGCAGCTTGCGTAATAACTTCTTCGAGCACATCATCCGTGTAAACTGTTATTGTAATATGATGGCTGACTGCTGCAGAGATGGATCTTATCGGCGTATAACCTAATATAAGAATAGGCGCTTCGATGCCCGATTCTCGTAATTGCAGAGCTTCATCCAGGATGGCCACTGCTAAATAATCCACTCCCAATCGCAGCGCCAACTTCCCCACCTCAACTGCTCCATGCCCATAACCGTCGGCCTTTACAACCGCCATCATTTTCGTCTCGGAGCCGATGTAGCCTTTTATACTTTTTATGTTGTTCGATATGGATCCCAGGCTGATTTCCGCCCATGTATCCCGAAAGCTCTCTCTCTCTTGCAACGCATTCATCACCTTGTCTGACTGCCCAAATAGGAAAAAGACAGCCACCCCTCTATTTGGCCGTCTTCCCCTTGCAGCAAAATATTAATTCGCTAAAAATTCCTGTTTAAGCGCATTCTCTATGGAAACATACTCTTCTTTAAGATCCTTTGCAACAGCCTCGCAGGTAATGGATCCATTAGCTACATTAACACCGCTCTTTAATGCGTCGCTTCCCGCGAGTGCACGAAGGAGACCCTCGTTCGCAATTTGCAAGGCATAAGGAATGGTAACATTGGTTAATGCCATTGTCGATGTTCTTGGAGCCGCTCCCGGCATATTGGCAACCGAATAATGAAGGACGCCGTACTTCTCGAATACCGGATGATCATGCGTCGTTATTTTATCAATCGTTTCAACGATTCCTCCCTGGTCAATCGCTACATCGATAATAACAGAACCAGGCTTCATCGTCTTTACCATCGCTTCTGTAACTAATTTCGGAGCCTTGGCTCCAGGTATTAGAACCGCGCCCACCAACAAATCTGCTTCTGCCACAGCCTTGGCAATATTAAATGGATTAGACATCAACGTTTGAATCTGCGTACCAAAAATATCGTCCAGTTGCCTTAAACGATCTGCGCTCATATCAATAATCGTGACATCTGCCCCAAGTCCGATCGCCATTTTTGCGGCGTTAGTGCCAACCACTCCACCGCCAATAATACTGACCTTGCCACGGCTTACTCCCGGCACTCCCGACAGCAGGATGCCTTGGCCGCCATTGTTTTTCAGTAGAAATTGTGTGCCTAGCAGAATCGACATCCGACCGGCAACCTCGCTCATAGGCGTTAGCAATGGGAGCGTCCGATTAACCGAAACGGTTTCATAAGCAATCGCGACGACGCCCTTATCCTTGAGTGCCGCAGCCAACGCAGGCTCAGCAGCCAGGTGCAGATAAGTAAACAGAATAAGACCGCGACGGAAATAACCGTATTCGCTTGCCAACGGTTCTTTCACCTTCATAATCATATCCGAATCGTTCCACACCTCAGAAGCATTAGCGATGATTTCTCCACCGGCAAGGATATAATCTTCATTAATAAAACCGCTGCCAATACCTGCATCCTTTTCGATCAAAACCCGATGGCCGGCCTTCTTAAGAGTCACGACCCCAGCAGGAGTAATGGCAACTCTGTTTTCATTGTTTTTAATTTCCTTCGGAATGCCGATAATCATCATGATTGTCTCCCGTTCTGTCAGATTTCAATTTAATGTAAAAACAATAACACATTTCGTTTTTATTGATTTTGTTTGAAAAACAAAACTTCTTTCGTTTCTTTTGTGTTTGGAAACAAACTCCGCGCTTTCCGCTGCTTATTCCGGATTCTGTTGACTCGACTGGGACTTTGTTGTCCATTTTTAGCGAATGACGAATCCCTTCTATCGCCCCTTTGATCCATAAAAAAAAGACCCGCATTCAGCGAGTCTCTATCGATAAATTAATAGATTTCCCTCTAGCGTCGCGCTCAGACGATCACGCGGTAATGAAGATGAACAATACCGCTTCGGAAGCGGCGTTCGCCAAGCAGCTCTAGTCGCAAGAGGAGGTTGTCCGGCAATGCTCGCTTACCTCCGCCCAAGACGATCGGATTAAGAAGCAGATGAAACTCGTCGATTAGTCCCGCACTCATCGCCTGCCCAGCAAGCCCGGTGCCGCCAATCGTAATGTCGGCTTCTTCAGACTCCTTCAGCCTCCGGATCGCATCAGGATCGAATTCGCGCTCGAGCCTGGTCCTTGCGCTTGAAACCGCCTCAAGCGTCCGGGAATATACGATCTTCTCAGCCGCTCGCCAGATCTGCGCAAATTCCCGCATTACCTCCGGTTGATCGCCTGGCTTTGCGCTCGCCGTCTCCCAGTACACCATCGATTCGTACAATCGACGCCCGTATAGGTAGGTGCCAATCGACCGCTGGAAGTCCGTCCAGAACGCAAACTCTTCGTCACCGGAGATCGTCCACTCGAAATTGCCGTTCTCGTCCTCCATGTACCCGTCCAAAGATACGTTGGTAGCGTAGATCAGATTAGCCATTTCAATAACACCCTCCCACTTTCATTTTCAACGAGATCAAGGCTTGCTTGAAACATAGAAACATCGTTTTTATATTAACACATAATGGAAATATTTCACCTTAATTGTTGCTCATCAGTTTTCCTCCTCGAGATTCATCATTCATATTGTAAAGCAATTGCATATTTATTAGGATAAAAGCATGGGCCAATCCTGGAGGCTCACTGCTATTAGACAATAACCAAGGGGGTGAAGCTCGATGCCGTTTCACTTTCAGGCCGATCAATATCCGACAAGCGCTGGCTGCTACCTAATGAGAGATAAGGAAGGCGAGCTGCTTTATATCGGCAAAGCCAAAAACATTAGAAACAGGCTGCGTTCTTATTTCACCCGTCAGCATACGGAGCGCAAGTTAATTCAACTGGTTGAGCAGGTTGATTCTATAGATGTAATGCTCGTCAATAATGAAGCCGAAAGCCTGCTTCTCGAAAATAATCTCATTAAACAGCACAAGCCTCCGTTTAATCGCGCCTTGATCCGAGAGGATAGCGGCTATGCGTATTTGCAGCTGACAGAGGAGGAATTTCCTCGTCTAGCTATTTATTATAGAAATCGTGATGATCAAATATCTGCATCCAAATCATCAGCCGCCAAAAAGTTCGGCCCCTTCAAAAGCTCCCGTTACCGCGATGAGCTGGCCAACTACATAACGGAACAATTCGGACTGCGCTCCTGCGAAGCCATGCCGAAAAAAGTATGTTTGCTCTATCATATTCACCGCTGCAGCGGCATTTGTGAAGGGCTGATCGACAAGAAGCAATACCAGCTGCAGTCCGAAGAGGCTGCGCTGTTGCTTTCAAAGCCTTCGCATGAAATAATCGCTTCATTATATGAGCAAATACAAAAGTGCTCTGATGCGCTGCATTTCGAAAAGGCGCAAAAGCTGCTGCTGACGGCCCAAAGCCTGGAGGCGGCGGCCAAGGAGAAACAAATCGTCGAGCGCCAAACGGATACAAGACAAGCTGTGCTCTATTTTGGCGACAATGAAGTATGTATACTCGCTATTTCGCATGGTCTCATAACAAGCATTTATATCGAACAGCTGCCGAAAGGATCTCATGATCCCGCAGAGCTATCCGACGCTTTTATTGTTCAATATGCTGCTGAGCATGACCCGGATGAAATCATCGTTAGTCGCCTTGGCAACCGTCAGCTTCTAGTGGATAAAATACAGCAGCTGCGCAAGCAGAAGGTTATAAAGCGCCAGCCTGCGCTTACGATCCCCAAGCGCGGCGTTAAATACGAGCTGCTGCAGATTGGGGAACGCAATTATTTTCATCATAATCGCCCATGCCGGGATAACCAACCCAAATAAGCAAGTCCCTGGTTTGGGACTCGCTTATTTGAGTTTCCAGAAGGAGCGGCCAGCCCTTCTTCTTCATTAAACTAAACGCGGAAACAACGGTCCTGCCAAGCTATCTCCCGCAACAAGCCCCGTCCCGTCTGTCACCAGATGATTTCCGCCGCTAAATTTAACTCCATCCTCGAAGAAGATTATCGCAAGCGCCCTGCGCGGCTTGGCGGTGTTGTTGGCGTGAGCGTAGTGGAAGGTCATGCCGTCGTGAAACGTGCAACTGCCAGCTTTCATTCGGACGATGACGGCGGTGTTCCGATCCGCATTGGAAGCACCCTCCTGTCCGAAAATGTCTTCGGGCGAAACCAAATCCACGCCTTTCAGATTTTTTATCTTTTGCGACTTGGGCACGAACATCATGCAGCCGTTGTTCTCGTCTACGTCGTCGAGGGCGATCCATATAGAGAAAGCTTGCAGCGGCTTGCCGTTGTCGACCATCGGCCAGTAAGGACGGTCTTGGTGCCACGGCGTCGGCTTGGAGTCTCCTGGCATCTTTAATAGGGCGTGATCATGAAACAACCGAACGCCAGAGAACCCCGTCAGTTGCTTGCCAAGTTCCGCGAAACGATTACGCAGTACGAACTTCCCCATACCACCGTGATCTCTCCACGTATTGACCTTCTGGTTCAGAACCTTACTGTAAGCCCCTCCTTGTTGATCCGTCTGAACAGCTTTTCCGCCTTCGCTATTCATCACCTCGTCCATGTACCCACGAAGCTCCTCCAGTTCCTCTTGCGATAATACATGATCCATTTGCACGAACCCGTTTTCACGATAAAACCCTACTTGTTCCTCTGTTGCCTTTACCCTTTTCCCCGACATTTCTGCATGCCCCTCTCACTCAAGACTTGTGCTTTCTTAGCTTTACATTACAACTTCATTGGCTTACAATCTTGGGGTATTGAAGAAAAAACTAAGACTATCTACCAAAACGCTCGGGGGTAATTAAGAAATGATCGAGATGAGGGGGCAGCAGTTTTTCGATGATCCGTCTTTCCCTTTTTTTATTGATCGGTACACCATAAAGCAAAATGAAATCATTGCTCCGCACAAACATGACTTCGTGGAATTCGTCTACATCGTATCCGGAAACGCGATGCACGAATGGATGGACAAAAATAGCCCTCTCTCTCCCGGCGATGTGTTCGCTATAGAACCAAACACAGTTCATGGCTATATCGGGTCTTCGGACCAGGAAACTATCGTTTACAACATCTTGTTTCATCGGACGTTACTCGAGCGGGAAATGGAAGCTTTGCTTCGTTTTCCGGCATTCATCGACTTTTTCTACCTTGCTCCTTTTTTGCGCAACAACGCATCGTTTGTCCCGTATACCGCATTAGACAACTATCAACGTCTGCAACTCGAATCGCATCTTCGGGTTATGCATGAAGAGTTTAAGCAGCACCGCGACGGGTTTTCCATCATCATTAAAAGCCGATGGATAGAGTGTCTGGTGCTGCTCAGTCGTTACCATAATGAAAACCGTGAGTCGCTTCAGGCCCCAAACACGCCATCCAGTTACGATTGGATTACGTCGATCGTCGACTTCGTCGAACGGCATTGCGAACAAGAGTTGACGCTTATCAGCCTCGCGGAGACATGTCGCATGAGCGTCTCTTCCTTTACCGCAAAATTCAAGCGCGCGACCGGTATGAGTCTGGTCGAATTTAAGCATGCTGCCCAAATTCGTCGCGCCTGCCAAGCATTAAAGCAATCTGACGACAAAATAGCCATCATCGCGATGAACGTCGGCTTTAACGATATTAGTTTTTTTAATCGTATTTTCCGTAAATACACAGGGTGTACACCGAGGGAATTTCGAAAAAATAAGAATTGAAAAATTCTATTTGCCTGCTAAAAACGCATCCAGCTGTTTTTGCAGTTCTTCGATTACTTTTTGGCTGCCCGCTCTTTCCATTTCCGATTTGTATTTCGCAATGCCGTCTTCGAATTTGTGCAAGCCTGCCGCCATCGGCGAAAGAATTTGTTCGTTTAACGGCGTGATCTGCGCGATTTCCGTCTTCACCGCATCCAGATTAGCCGTAAAGCCCGTTGTAACGGCCGGACTGAAGTTGTTTGCGTCTTTGGAGAAATCGACCCATTTTTTATCGTCCGCAATCATAGTGGAAGGCGTTCTCGCCAATTGCGGTCTCCATGTCATCACGTAACCCGGGAACGAATAGTCGCTAATCGATTCGTATCCGCTCTCTCCTACAGGGTTCCAGTCCTTTCCTTGGATGCCGTATTCGAGAAGATCATGGTTTTCTTTGATCGACAGCCAGTTCATCACGTCCATGACGAGCTCTACGTTTTTGCTGTACTTCGGCACGGACAGGAAATTCCACTGCTTAAAGTCGGACAGCGGCTTCCAGCCGTCTACCGCAGGCACAACAATTTCCAATTCCGCTCCCGGTACGTTTTTCAGCAAATCCGTGTAGTTGACCACTCCGTCCGAATAATAAGGGTAGGAAGCCGCTTTGCCTTGATTAAACAGTGTGGCCGCGTTCTGCTCTTGCATGATGTTTTTATGGAAAATGCCGTCTTTATAAAATTGCTCGCTGTATTTGTACCCATTCTCGTATCCTAGCCGCTCGTAAATCGGAATCACTTTTTTGTCGCTTGTCGCCAAAAATTCGTTAGTTACCGCAAATCCGTCGTAATCGTTCGTATAATACAGACTGTTGAATCGCTGCGCGTTGTGGCCCGCGGTTCTTTGGTCGACGACGAACGGAATGAGATCCTTGTCATTCTCCTTTACGGCATAGAGGAAGTTGACCATATCGTCCAACGTTTTGATTTCAGGCAATCCGTACTTCTCGCGCAAGTCTTTGCGGACTTGGAAGCCATATACCATCGTTTGTGTCGTGCCGAGCGGAATGCCCATAATTTTGCCATTAAACTTATTCGCTTCCCACATCATTTCGGGGATCGACTGTTTAAGCTCTTCCCGTCCCTCCACGAACTCGTCCAGCGCATAGATCGAACCGGAAGCGATCATCTGCCCCATATGGAGCCAAGGCGCTTCAAGGAACATATCGAATTGCTCGTTCGCGGCGATCTTTACGCTAGTCGTGTTGCCGTAATCGCTCCATGGAATGAATTGAATCTTTAAGGATGCGCCGATATTGTCCTTCTTCAGCTTCTCGTTGACCGCGGCCATCACTTCGTCGAAGCCTTGCGGCGTGTCGCCCGGGAACAGTGCTTTTAATTCCACGATTTCCTTCTGCTTCTCGGCGTTCCCTTCACTCGCGGTCGGTGCCCCTGCGCCGTTCTCCGCATTCGGCTTTGAATTGCCGTTGCTGCTGCAGGCGGACAAGCTCATGGCCGCGAGCAGAAGTACGACTGTAACCGAGCCCATCCATCTCCACTTTTTCATCGCGTTTCCCCCCTACGGTTTGATATTTATTCTATAACCGGAACGTGTCCGGGTACAGACTTATCGTCGCATCAGCCCTTAACGGCGCCAATAGTTAACCCCTTAACGAAATATTTCTGCAGGAGCGGATACAACAGCACGATCGGGCCGATCGTCACAATCGTCGTCGACATCCTGACACCGAGCAAAGGCGATTCGATGCTAATCCCCGCATTACTCGGAATAAGCGATTTGGCCGCTTCCAGGTTGGACACCATTCTCCGCAAAATCAATTGAAGCGGATATTTGCTCTCTTCATCAATAAATAACAGCGACATAAACCAATCGTTCCAATAGCCGAGCGCATAAAACAGCGCCACGGTGGCCAGAATCGGCTTGGATATCGGAATCATAATTCGAATAAACACGTTAAACTCATGGGCTCCGTCGATTCTCGCCGATTCTTCCAGCTCCTTCGGCAGCGTCCGGAAAAAATTGACCATCAGAAACACAAGGAACGGCTGGCATACGAGAGGCAATATAACGGCCCACAACGTATTCGATAAATGCAAATACTTGGACACGGTAATGTAAAACGGGATTAATCCTCCGTAAAACAGCATGGGAAAATAAACGAAGGCCAGCATGCCGCCCCTAAGCGTATTGCGCCCGTTCGCCAGCGAATAAGCCAGCATCGCGGATATAAACAGCGCTAACGCTGTACCCACGGCGGTAATTAAAGCTGTGTTTATATAACTGGACCACAGCAGCTTCGATTGAAGCAGCACGGAATAGGCGGTCGTCGAAAACGACTCGGGAAATAACGAATATCCGTTTAATATAAGCTCGGACTCTTTCGTAAACGATCCGGAGATCATCATCCAAAAGGGCAAAAAGCAGAACAAAGCGAAAACACCGATAAACACATACGATACGATTCCGAAAGCTCTATCCCTTAAGCTATCATTCATAGCTGTCCCTCCCCCCCCCTAAAATAATGCCGATTCCTTCGACACTCTTCTTACGAAACTATTGACTGCGAGTACAAGAACCAGTCCCATAACCGACTGGAACAAGCCGACGGCCGAAGACATTCCAAAATCATTGAGTACCCTCATCGAGCGATATACATACGTATCGATGACGTCGGTTGTAGGAAACAGAAGCGAATTGTCGCCTACGATTGCATAGATCATCGCAAAATCGCCGTTAAAGATTCTCCCAATGAGGAGCAGCGTCAAAATGGAGATCGTCGGAATCAGCAAAGGCAGCGTAATCTTGCGAACGGCTTGAAAACGCGACGCGCCGTCTATTCTGGCAGCTTCATAGAGATCCTCCGGAATGGAGGTTATGGCGGCCAAATAAATAATCGCGAAGTAACCCGCGCCGTGCCATACTTTAATGACGCTAAGTATCCATGGCCACAAATGCGCCTCGAAATACCAATTGACTTCGGATAATCCCAGCTGGATCAGCCATTCGTTGACGGTCGGATTTTGCCCTCCGAGCATCGACTGCGTGATCATGCCGACGACGATCCAAGACATAAAGTACGGAAGAAAAATAACGGATTGCGATAGACGGGCGAACCATTTGATTCGAATTTCATTTAACAATACGGCAATCGCCAACGCGGCAATCGTCTGGGATACGATAAAAGCGACGTTTAAGAGCAGCGTGTTGCGAATGACGACAAAAAGTTGACTGGACGTTAGAAAGTATTCGAAGTTTTTTAGACCTACCCATGAGCTTCCCCAAATCCCTTTCGAATAATCAAAATCCTTGAAAGCGAGAAGCACCCCGTACATCGGCAAATAATTGAAAATAAATAGTGTAATCAAACCGGGCACCGCGAGAAGAATCAGAAACGGAGATTTAAACGCCTGCCGACATGATTCCATTATTTTGCTGTTCAACGCAACGCTCTCCTTAGTCCTCAACACCGATAATGCAAATGCAATCGCAGGTGAGTTATTAGCCAGGACCGCTTGACTCATCCTGACAGAACCTAAGCTACCACAGCGCCGCCACGTTGAATATTCATCGTTTTCAGCCTTTATCAGAAAGTCATCAATTAGGGCAATTCAGATATCCATCACTATTCAGCAAATAATCGAAATCCATCAGAATTGAAGAGGGACGGTTCTTGGAACGGGGGATGTATGCTATTATGTTTCTGCGCAAACGTAATGATGGCAGCTTCTTAAATTTTTTATGGAGGTTATGGCATGAAATTTTCGATATCCCGCTTATGGAGAGGTGCGAAGAGGCGTAAAACGTATGCTCAAATTTTGGTCTACTTCATCGTGGCTTGCGTGGGCATATTGGTCATCAGCACGTTATTCCTTTATATCGTTTCCTCCAATACCTTAATGAGGACTATCGGAAATCATTCGAAATTGCAGCTCCATCATGCGGTCGAAACGCTGTCGTTTACGATGAACTGGAATATCGATTACGCGCAACGATCAAGTCTCAGCACGCCCGTCCGATCTTATGCTTTGCGGTCTTCAACGACTCCGCACGAGGATAACCTTATATGGAACGCTTTGGTCGAAATGAAAGACAACAACCCTTATATCGATTCGATTTATTTGATCAACCATTATAACCGCAAAGTCGTCGATACCCGGCACGGCGTCTCGGAAAACGAGGAGTTTTACGATCAGGATATCCTGTCCATGCTGGACCGGGCAGCCCAACATGCTAACGAGCGGAAATCCATCGTCCCTCGGCTGCTCGAATCGGATTACATCACGCCAATAGAACCCCGGATTATTTCTATTATTATTCCGCTAGAGTTCGATTACTCGGGCTCGTCTTTTGTCGTGAACATTAACGCCGACGCGCTCATTTCGGCCAACCGTACGAATTCGGCAAACGCCGGGAGTCAATTATATGTGCTGGACGGCGACCAGAACATCATTTCCGGCAACAGTCAAACGGATTTTCTCAAAAACTTCTCCGAGCTCGACTATCGCAATAATGTCGCCAGAAAACCCGGATTTTACGAGCATGAGGGGGATCAATCGGGGTATCTGATCGTACAGGAGGAAATTCCGTTAAACGTTCTCGGCCCTTGGACCATGATCGAAATTTTCCCCAAAAGCGAAATTTTAAAAGATATCAACACTTTGAAAATGCAAACCTTTCTCTTCTTCGGCTGTATTCTGCTCGCCACGATTTGGATCATTTGGAACCTGTCGCGAAAAATTTATTCGCCGATTCAAGAGCTGATTGTCGCCGTCACTTCCCGAAATCGTCACATGGTCGAAGACCATCAGATTTCCAATGAGTTTGCCTTTCTTTCGGGCGTATTTACAGAGCAGTCTCAAGAGCTGGATGCCTATTCGCGCAACCAACGGTTGCTGGCAAAAGAATCCTTTCTGCAAGAGCTGCTGGAAACGGATATTGCCCATCGTGCCGAGCGGATGGAGCAGCCGTTTAATCAATTTAGGTTGACCATCGCGCCAGAGCGTATAACCGTGGCCATCCTGCGAATCGATCAATTCCAGAGCTTTACCGATCATTATTCGGATCGCGATCAGCGGCTTCTTCGGTTTGGCGTTTCGAATATCGCCAAGGAGAGGCTGCAGGAGAAATGGCCTGTCGAAACCGTCGATATGGGCAAAGATCATATTGCCGTCATTCTCAATCTGCAAAACGAATCGGATATCGTTGAGCTGTGCCTGGAATTCAAACGCTGCCAAGGCGATATCGAGCATTATTTATCAATCGGCACGACGGTCGCTGTCAGCCCGCTAATCGAACAAGTCCACGAGCTGCACGAAAGCTATAAGCAAACCTACCATTTGACGGATGCCCGGTTCCAATTGGGCTGGGGCAGCATCCTATCCGAAGCCGTCAATGCCGAGCCGTCTAATCCAACTTTCCAATACCCCGAAGATAAGGAAAAGCTCATTGTCCAATGGCTGAAAAAAGGAGAAAGCATCCCGCTGCTCGCGCAATTGGACGCCTTTGAAATCCTTATTCAAAAGTTTCATTACTCCGAATCGAAGCTGGCGGCAACGATGCTGCTGCTCAGCATTGGGAAGACGTTGCGGCAGCTTCCGATCCGGGCATATCAGGACAGCGACTGGAGCTTATCGGCGATTCAGAAGCAGCTGGATCAACTGGAAACCTTGGAGGCCGTGCTGGATTGGACAAGACGTCTGCTCAAGCAGGCTTGCTCTGAAATTTCTTCCTTAGAGATCTCGCCCAGAAGCTTAAGCATCATTGAAGAAATTAAATACGTGGTCAATCAGCAATACCAGGATCAAAATTTGTCGACCAAACTGATATCCGATCAATTGGGCTTATCCGTTAATTACGTTCGAAATTTATTTAAAACGGAAACGAAACAATCGCTAATGGACTTTATTACGGATAGAAGGATGGAAGAGGTAATCAAGCTAATGGCAGATGCCACGCTGACCATTGATGAGATCGTCCTTCAATCCGGCTTCACATCCACCGTTTCGTTCTATCCGATCTTCAAAAAGAAATATGGCATGACTCCTGCTGCGTTCCGGAAGGAGATGGAATCGAAACGAAGTTAGTTTGCCTGCCGGTCAAAACCAGCTATTGTACAATACCGGCTTCCTTCAAGAAGCCGGCAATTCCATCTATTAACCCTTTAGTTAATGGAAGATCAGGATTTGTGTATGTCGCCATATTTTCAGCTTGATCGTTGGACGATTCCTTTAATACATGATTCATGCCGTCGATGATAAGCAGCTTTGACTCTTTCTTGGCTTCATGCAAAAGCTCGGCATCCTTGACAGGCACCTGTATATCCGTTGTTCCATTAATAATAAGCACTGGAATATTAAGCTCGCCCAGCAATCGTGCCGGATCATACTGCAGCCAGGAAATCATGTAAGGCTGTACGGATTGGCGGAATAGATTTTGCAGCTCAGCACTGAAAGTGTCCACCTGCTTGCCTTGCTTTAGCTGTTCCAAAATATCTTTTGACTCCTTCAGCAAATTAGCCGGAAGCTGCGCTTCGAGCTGCTCAAGCATCACTTGATCAATCGGCCTGCCTGCTCCTGCAATAGATACGTACGCATCTGCACCTGCCTGCTGGGCCGCTGCCATGCCTACTAAGGAGCCTTCGCTATGGCCGATTATGCCAACCTTGGAAAAACGATTATCCTTCTTTGCAAACTGAACCCAGGAAGCCGCATCATCTACAAAATCTTTAAAGGCAGTATCCTCTTCTTTACCGCCTAATCCAGCATTATTGCCAATACCGCGCTTATCGTAGCGAATGCTTGCCACACCCTCTGCGGCCAACTGTTCGGCGATCATTTTCAAGCTGTTGTTCTTGCCCGGCATCAACAACGAATTGCCGTCGCGATCAGTAGGCCCTGATCCGGCAATAATAATCATGAGCGGAAATGGACCGTCTCCTGCGGGCAATTCCAACTGACCCAGCATCGTACCATTAGCAACCTCCATTTGTACCATATCCCCCTCGTCGATAGACTCTTCTTGTTTCTTGCTCAGCTCAAAAGGGAACGTTTGACCGTTCTGCTTAAATGTGCCTGCAATCTTTTCTTCTTCAACATTGCCGTCAAACGTAATCTTCTGTCCTCCAATACTCATATCAAAGAACAAATCGGAATCGCTCAGCTTCACGCTTGATAGCGGGTAATCCGTAAGTCCTTGAATAGGAATGCTAATCGTCCCCTTGCTCTCCTCAAACTTCACAATAATAAGCAGTGGCTGATCAGGAATTTGAATAGAGCCCTCCCATGTCCCGGCTATGCTTTCCCATGAATCGGATTGTCTCTCAGGTTCCTCCGCCTTAGACTTTCCGCAGCCGGCCAGTATCCATAAAGTCGCTAACAATAAGCAAACATAAACGCTAGTTTTTCTCATTCCAATCGCCTCCATATTCTTTATCGCTGTGCAATGCTGTTCGTCGTCCTCAACATCAACACTATCTGTTATATATAAACTATAACAAGTGTAACATTGATTTGCAATAATAAATGTACCCTGACAAACAAAATAAGCCACCCGGCAAAGTAAATTCCGAGTGGCTTTCCTATAGTCTAGATAGGCTAGGGCTAGCTTTGACGGATAAGCTTCGTGATGCGGCCATCAAAGATCCATTCCGCAATATAGACATCGCCATGCGAGTCGACACACACGCCATGCGGGGAGCTTACTTTATCCGCGCGATAATACGATTTCGGCAAGTTCGGCCATCCGGCCTGCTTATACGCTTGTTGATCTTCTCCAAGATGGGTAATAAGACGATCATTTTTATCCAGAATCGTGACTCTGCTGTGGAGATCCGGCAAATAGATCTCATCTCCGAAGAAGTAAAAGCTGCACGGAAAATCCAGATTATGATTAATAAACCGCTTATGCTCGCCTTCTAGCGTAAATACCTGAATGCGATTGTTGCTGCGATCCGCAACATATAGCTCCGGATCATCTCCACGCAGGTTAACGGAAATGCCATGCGGCTCAAGTAGCTTGCCCGCTTCGGAGCCTCTCCCGCCCCAGGAACGCACATAGTCTCCCGCAGAGGTAAATTGATGTACATAATATTGACCATAGCCATCCGATACATAAATATCTCCATTAGGCGCCACGCATACATCCGTCGGAATATACTTACGCTCTGCATCATACAGATCAGGCCGATCCGGCTGACCAACTTCTAACAGCACCTCACCCTTAAGAGTTGTTTTTACTAATAGCGCTCTTACCGTATCTGTAAAGTATAAGTACTCTATGCCGTCCGAATCCCGGTGCAGATAAAATCCATGCGCTCCCCCTTCGAACTCATCGCCGAATGAATACTTGAAGTTGCCCTCGCGGTCAAACACGACAACAGAGTGTTTGTTTGTATGATGGACATAAACATTGTCCTCCGCATCTACGCAAATACCATGTGTATAACCATAAGCGATTCCCTCCGGAAGCCGGCCCCATCCCTCGGCCACTTCGTATTGATGCGTCTCGTTGCCAATGAATTTCCCCATATGTACTTCTCCTCCTTCTACAATTATGCGGCTCCAAGCGGCTTGGAAATCCTGTCTATCATTATACAATGTCTTGCTTTTATTACCAGTCACCCAAGTCACCAAACCTCTACCTTGCCAACCGGTGAAATCCTGCCTTTGTTCTAACATAATCAGAAAGACCACAACAAGAAAACCGCCTCTCTGCAAAATAGAGGCGGTCTTTTGCTGCTCGGATGATTACTTCGTACCGTTGCTCATCTCGGCGACAACGTCGATTTCGACAAGCAAATCATAGTTCAAGTCGCAGTATACGGTTGTTCGCGCTGGATAAGGAGCGGTGAAATACCGAGCGTATATTTCGTTAAACTCTTTGTACAGCTCCCGTCTGGATAAGTAGATGTTTACTTTCTTGACATGGCAGAAATCAAGATTGTCTTTTCGTAATATTGCGAGAATATTTTCCATCGTTTGTACCGTCTGTTCTTCCAACGTAGGACCGACAACCGCACCTGTCTGCGGATCGAGCCCGCCTTGTCCGGAAACGAATATGGAGTCGCCGATTCGGGAAGAAGAGGAGAAGGGCAACACTTTCGGCACGCTACTCATGTAAAAAACCACCTTTTCTATTAATATATGCTTTAACTAAAGCTGTCCGTTAATATTGAATATGCAACGCAGGAGTTTGAATCGTCGCATTGTGATGGAGGGATTCCATCGAATAATGAATCATTCCGGTTGTAAGCAACGTCCTTTCGATCGGCACGGGAGATTGCCCGCTAAGGACCATATCCTCAATCCTTGCCGTTAACGTCTCGAAATGATTGAACGGACGCGCCAAATCTGATTCGAACCGTACGGCGTACTCCTCGCTTGCGAACGTTCGCCATGCAACGGACCACTGCTGAACTTCGTTCGGCAGTTGCAGCACATACCCCGTTAACCCGTCCGCGTACTTCGCAGTCATCAAAACGGGATCGATTATTCTTGTCCGCGGATGATCGTCCCGGCGATCCGGATGAGTTGCGAGCGCCAGATGCATCAATTGTTCCGGCCACTCTCCCCGATCCATCTCCTCCCAGACTTGTTCGCCTTGGACAACTCGAATGGACGTTACGCCGGTTTCTCCTCCCGAACGTCTCTCCGCTAACGACTGCAACGCTTCCCATGCATGATAGCCGTAATCCTCGGTTCCCCCAAAGCTGACCGCAAGCAGTTCCTGCGGCTTCTGCAACGACGCTTCGTTGACGGCCGGAACGGGCGGAACGAGCGGAATCGAAGAGCCTCCCAAAAAAGGAATTCCGCGCGCTTTCAATGACCGGTATATCCATAAGGCATCGTCCATGTGCCACGACAAGTGCTTATCAGAAAAGATCGGGACCCGCACGCCAATCTCATCGAGCGCATTCAGCGTTTCCTCCACAAAGCGCCGGCGCGGATAGTCTTTCTGACCGTTCGGGACCATCGGATACTGCCCATGCTCTCCTATAATCAGAACGCCTGCAAGCCCCTGACCGTGACGGTTAGCTTCGACAATCGCTTCTTTAATCGTCCCGCAAATCGGTATTCCCGCACGCGCCGCCTCCTCCCTGCTCATATCGTTTTCAGGAAATTGATCCAAATAAAGCGAAGCGACCTCGATGCGCGGCTTGAATCCGAGCTGTCCGAACAGACGCCCGACAATGACTTCGGCATGTGAATTGTAACGATACTCCGTTATAATAACGGCTACTTTCGGCTTGGCCGATCCACCCGTTTGCCCCATTATCGATTGCCCCCTTTCTCCCGATCCACCTTCTCCGCACTCCCTGCCTGCCCAATGTTCTCCATAGAACTGCAGCAAGAGACCAGCCACTCCCCAACTGCACTTGCAATTACGTTAAAAAAGTGCTCGCCCAGCTCTTTCGTCGCCCCGCCCGGCGAGTCGGTATAACCGTCCCAACCGGTAATGATGCCGCGACGGCCGACGAAGACATTCGTCATCCCGCGCGCGATCGAAGTAATGGCGGGATGCTCCTGCTTCTCGAAGGGGCCGGTCACGACTTCCGGATTGAGCGCCATCATCATGGCTGCTTCGAATGCGCCCGCATGGCCAGGCACCGGACCGATCTCCCCGGCATTAGCGTCCGCCAATGCTTGCTTCGCCAAGTTCCAATAAGACGCGGCAGCCGTCCACATCGGATATTGTAGAGCCAGATCCACTGCTGCTTGCTGCATCACCCACTCGTTACCGCCGTGGCCGTTCACGAAGACGAGCTTCCCGAAACCATCAAGACTCAAGCTCCGTCCAATGTCCATCAGTATCTGCAGGTATACCTCTGATGAAATGGACAACGTTCCCCCGAACGCGAGATGATGCTCCGAGCAGCCGATGCCAAGCACCGGCGCCATCAGGAGTTTCGCCCCAGCACCTGTGGCGATTCCAATTGCCTCCCGGCATATTCGTTCGCAGATCACCGTATCCGTCCACACCGGAAGATGCGGGCCATGCTGCTCCGTAGCGGCCAAGGGAATGACCACAGTGTAACCGCCATTGGCGAATTGCTTCAATTGTTCGCGCGTGTATGCGCCAAAGTCTATTCCGTTCAACACATGAATCCTCCATCTATTGGATAGAGTGAGCCTGTAACGTAAGCGGCGTCATCCGAGAGCAAGAATGCCGCCAAACAGGCGACCTCTTCCGGACGGCCGCTTCTCCCGATCAGGTTATGCGTGGACTGAAGGCCATCGGGGGATTTGATATCTCCCGGCACGATCGCATTAGCACGCACGCCGAACGGCGCTTGCTCAACCGCGATAATACGAGTCAGATGATTGATCGCTGCTTTCGCCGAGCTGTAAGCAATCGGAGCATTCTTGAGCGGAATATTGCCGAGCACGGAAGATGTATTGACGATAGTCCCTCCGCCCGACTCTTTCATCATCTCCACGACATATTTATTGACGATAAACGTGCTTGTCAACGTTCCCTCGATGACAAGGTTCCACTCCTGCAACGACGCCTCGGAAATCGTCTTCCAGATTTGGGTGTAGACGTTATGGAACAAACCATCCAATCGGCCGTATTTGATCTTTATTTGCTGAATTACATCTTTAACTTGTTCTTCATTTGTCGCATCTGACGCATACAGATCCAATCGTTCCCCGTAAATTCGTTTCCATTCCAGGAACTCATCAACTGTGGAGAGCTCGTGCAAATCCGAACCAATCACCCATGCTCCCTCTTTCAGGAAGCGTTCGACTGAAGCTTTGCCTATCAGTCCCAATGCGCCGGTAATCCAAATAATCTTATTCTCTAAGCTCTTTTTGTACACGTATGATCCTCCTACCCTCACCGTTCTCCGTCCGTTACCCTTTCACTCCGCCTAGTTATTATGATTTAGTCAAGATGTTGTAGAGTATCTGTACAAATTGCGCTCTGCTTGCCGAATCTTGCGGCAGGATGTTGCCATTGGAACCGGAGATTATTCCCGCTTTCACAAACTGTTCAATGGCGTGATTGGCATAATCGGCAATCTTCCCTGCATCCTTGAAGTCTGACAGATTTTTGACGTTGCCTGCTGCCGGCCGTTCATTGATGTTCGTAAGCGCATTGTATACCAACACAAACAATTCCTGTCTGGTCACCTGTCTGTCAGGGGCAAATTTATTGCCGCCTACCCCGTTGGTAATTCCCAAATGCTTCGCCACTGCAAGATATCCGGTGTAGTAGGCGTTCCCTGCATCACCGAAGTTGTTTCCGGTGTTTTCATCAGGACTGATACCGAAAGCTCTCATCATCATGACCAAGGCTTGAGCTCTGGTTACACTGTCATGCGAACCGAAGTTTCCATTGCCCACCCCTGTAGTGATTCCTCTTGCCGCCGCAAAGGTAACCGCATCATAGTACCATGCGCCCTCTGCCACATCTGCAAAGCCGACCTTGTTGTACGCGACTGCAAACCTCGAGGCTCCTTCTATCTTGAAGGTCAGTATTCCTGTTGCCGGGTCGTAGATGCCACTGGTCACTATCACCGGTAGCCCCTCTTCGTTGATGGCATAAGCGACAATGGCATTCGGATTTTCTCCTGCTTTCAGTGTATACGGAATAGCTGCTTCCGCTTTGCCTACAAGCTGTGGTATTCCCTTATCTCCGCTTGCAATATCAAAGCTCACTACCGGTCTGCTGCCAACCTGGCTCCGAATTCCAGCCGGCAATCCGATGTCTTTCTCCTTCGCAGCCGTAATGGTTATGGTCCCCGCCGACTGTTTCAGAAGTCCTTCTGCCGTCCTGTCATCCAAGGTCATCGTTCCAAACGGTGTAGAAACGATCAAGGTATCCGCCTTGCTATCTATGAATGCTTTTAGGGCTTCATCTGTCAGACTAATACCCGCTGTCCCGGCATCCGCCCCCGCGTTCACTTCAATTCTAACTGTCGTCACTGTTCCTGCACCTTGCTTTGCCGCTTCAGCCTCAGCCTTCGCGATGGCATCCTCCACCTGTTTCTCGGATATTGGCGCTACAGCCTTTCCGTTCTGATCTGTCGCGGGTTTTACAGGTATCGTCGTTGTTACACGTCCATCCTCAAACGTTGTTCCAGGCACCGATGTTGGTGTTGGTGTCGGGGAAGGCGTCCCCGGACTTGTCGTCCCGTTCACCATCTTTATCAGCACGACATCTTTAATCCCGGATATATTTCCGGCCGCATCAATGGCCTTTACCCTGTACCTGCGTACCGTACCGGTCTCCAATCCGGCGTGAATATATGTTGTTGAATCCGTTCTGACCGTTCCATTAATCCCGCCTATCTCCGGCGAGTTCAACACTTCCAGAATATATCCGACAACGCCTACATCATCGGTAGCCGGCGACCAGCTTACACGCACCTCGCTGCCCGAGATTTGTTCGGCTTTCAAACCTTCCGGAGCCGTTGGCGGTGTTACATCCAGTTCCGTATTGACCTGCCAAAGCATTGCAGGACCGGTGATGCCCCCGGTACCCAGTTCATCCAGGACTTCATTTCCCACATCAACGACAATCAAATTCGGTTCGCCAAATTTAATCGCCGGCGTAGCGTCAAACTCCCACGGTTTCATCAAAGGAGAGCCCTTCTGAACTAATGTCAGCTCTGTACCGTTCATCCATACTCTCGCTGTCTCATCAATACTGCTGAACCAAAGCCGAATCGGCTTTCCTGTATTAAACTCCGAGTCAACATCAACCGTTGTTCTGTACCAGGCATGTCCTTTGTAATAACCAATCCCCTGATCGGACCAGGACTCCGAATAGGTTTTCAGTTTCATCCAGGATTCCGTTCCCAACCCAGGTTTCCAGAGCCCCAATTTATCCCCGGAACCATTCGGGAACAGCATAACATTCCATTCGTCCGGCAACTCGGCAACCATTCGGTTGCCGTTGCCGAGCCGTTGACTTCCCTGATTTGTGATTTTATCAAAGAACCAGTCCGTATAATTATAGGAGGCAAGGGTATTGAGCATGACAGGAGAGTGAATAACAGCCTGTTCTCTTACTTTAGAGATTTGATCGAATTTTTCCTTAGCCTCAATAAACTTAAAGCTGTTAATCCGTTCCTTCATTTGAAGGAAGTTATCGCCAAAGCTAAAAGCAACGCGCACCATATTGACCCGTCTGGCATATACGGGATCCGCTGCCCGTTGCGCCGCATCTTCAGCTTCCCTTAGCGACTGCTCCATCGCCTGCATGACACTGTCACTTAAAATATGCTGAAAATCATGGATACTTCCCGCATAATAATCTGCTTGGGCAAAAGCATTTTCCAAAATGTCGAAATGTCTTTTCATCGGCTCTGCGGCAGATCCATAAAACGTTGTAAAGTAGTCCTCCAGCAAAGCAGCCACATCCAGATCGGGGTTCCACATCATCTTGGCCGCCAAATAGAGCGTTGGTCCATGATAGGCCCACGCCGGAAGCGCCTCGCCGCGTATGCCGATAATACCCTGTTCGTAGAAATACTTGTATTCTGAGCCTATTCTTTCTGTAAGCGAAAAAGGTAGCCCCGGATCAGCAAGATTATAAAGATAATCATATATCATTACGTTAGGACTCACCCTTTTCCAGCCGTCAATCATGTCCTTGATGTGCTGTCGCTCCCACGAAAGCGGATTGTCAATGCTTTTCATCCTATCCGTTCTAATGGAAGCGATGTTCGGTACTATCCTGGGATCCGGCATATGCTTTACTGGCGGATAATAATACTCGTCATAGGCAAAGAAAGAAATTTTCACATCATGATATCCGGCATCATCAAGCTTTTCCAAAACAAGATTAAAAAATTTCATATAGCGATCTGTTAACGATAATGTTCCTCCATGAATGGCACCCTTAAAATCCCCGTCCCACTCAGGGTCAGGCTGGAGTACCAATACAGGTCCGTCATTGGGTCCCATTCTTAGATATTCAAGCTTGGGATCTGCCTCCAATCTTCTGATTGCCTCCGCCACGACAAGGTTCAGTACTTCCGGCTTGGTCACATCGTATTGTCCGGTCGGATTTCCTTTGGCATCGGGCAAAAACAAATCAGGGCGTTCTTTATTCGTAGGCGATGTAATCAGTAATCCATGATTTCCTAACGTTTTCTGATTCAGACGCATATGTTCGACCCAGGGCGCACCTTCTGTCAGATTGACGCCCACCGGCAAACCGGCACCCACGACATATGGCGCAACAGCTTGCAAAAAGCGGAAATCAAAGCCCGGGTGCTGGATGTTGTCCTGATAACCGACCGCAATTGTACGCATAGTCGGAACTACGGTGCCGATATCACCGGGCATGAACCACCGCACGCCAATTTGCTCCAGGAGCTCGTAAGCGGCATAAAGGCTTCCTTTGTCATCGTCATCCAATCCTGCTAATCGAATGATCCCCTCCTTCACATATAGCTGGAATGAATCGGGTTCAGTTCCTTTGGCACGGATTGCGGCCTTAGCTGCATCAAGATCTGGAGCGGCTCTTCCGATATAGATCTTTGTGCCCTGCACCTCGGCCGTGTCATCAGCCACAGGCAGTTCTACTCCAGATATTTGCCGAATAAAGTCTTTGAGTTCCTGCATCGCCTTCTTTTCATATTCGGTTGCACTTTGCGACAAGATGATCGTAGACCGTGATTTTCCGTTCTCCACCAATACGAGCTTGGGATCCGCAGGGCCATTTGCAGCCAATGTCTGGGGCACCGAAGCAAACAATAACCCAATGATTAATCCCCAGCAAAGAAAAAGTTTTCTTGTCAAGATGCTCAACTCCTATCATCCATAATTTAGAGGGTCATTGGGGCTGCATGGTGATTTCCACTATGTCGCTAGAGCTTACATTCGGAAACGCCGTACTATAATGATCGATCGCCCTTACCCTGTACCTGAGCGTCTTACCGTCAGCTTCCAGTCCGGTGTGGGTAAATTCCGTTTCTAACGCTCTCATTAGTTCTTTGTTGACTCCTCCCGGGGGGACCGGATTCAGCAATTCCAAAACATACTCCCTCATTCCGTAAACCGATTCGGATGCAGTCCAGCTTATTTTCACCTCGGTGTCAGAGATCTGCTCAACGGTCAGTGTAGGCTTTGTAGGTGGGACTTTTAGAGTCATGAAAGCACTCACGGCAGATTGACCTCCAGCATTATCGACTGCCAGTACCCTTATCTTGCGTACGATGCCCATTTTAAAATAATCGGTGAAGATAAATTCATTTGTTGTTGCTTCTACCGTCATAAGCTGTCCCGCTCCGCCGTCTACATCCCACACCTCCAACATGTATTTGGCAATCCCTACATCTGATGTCGCCGGATCCCAGCTTATTTTCATCGCGCCGTTAGCCAGCGGCTCCGATTTCAAACCCGTTGGGGTTGTAGGCGGGCCGGCAGGTGCTACATTTTCCGCCATTGTTATCTGTACTACGGCACTATAATCAGCAGACATATTTCCGGCAGTATCGATTGCCTTCACCCTGAACCTGCGTGTCATACCGGGTTGCAGTCCGCTGAGGATATACGCATTCGTTGTCGATTTTATCGTTTCCAGCACTCCCCCCGGAGGATTCTGGTTCAGCACTTCCAGGCTATACCCGGCAATTTCGAAATCTTCATAAACGGTAGAAGGGTCCCAGCTTATATAAACCTGGTTGGCGGAGGTTTGCTTAACCTTCAAACCCGTCACCGTTGAGGGTGGATTCATGGTTACGCGTGCGTAAGCACTATAGTTAACCGATTTATTTCCGCCGGTATCGATTGCCTTTACCCTGTACCTGCGTTCCATGCCGGGTTCCATACCGGTGTCGATATATTCATTTGTCGTAGTGATGACCGATCCAAGCACTCCCCCTACGCTCTCCCGGTTCAGCATTTCCAACTGATATCCTGTAACTCCTGTATTATCTGCGGGTATATCCCAGGTTACCTTCACGGTGGTGGTACCGGGGATGTGTACAGCTTTCAAGTTCTTCACATCCGCAGGCGGGAGATAATCCAACTCCGTATTGACCTGCCAAAGCATGGCAGGACCCATGATCCCCCCGGTACCCAGTTCATCTATGTCTTCATTGCGCACATCAACGACAATGACATTGGGCTCGCCAAATTTAACCGCCGGCGTAGCGTCGAATTCCCAAGGTTTTGTCAAACCCGTCCCCTTCTGCACCAATGACAGCTCTTCGCCGTTTATCCAAACCCTGGCTGTCTCATCGATACTGCTGAACCAAAGCCGAATCGGTTTTCCTGTGTCAAATTCCTCGGCGATATCTATCGTTGTCCGGTACCAGGCATGTCCCTTGTAATAACGAAGCCCTTGGGCGGACCAGGTCTTTGAATAGGTTTTCAGCTTCCCCCAGGATTCTGTTCCCAAGCCAGGTTTCCAAAGCCCCAGGTCAACGCCGGATGCATTTGGGAACAGCTTGACATTCCATTCATCCGGCAACTCAGCAACAATTTGGTTCCCATTGCTGACTCGTTGTTTTCCTCCGTTTACCATTCTGTCAAAAAACCACTCTACATAGGTATAAGCTTTATAGCTGCTTAAAATGGCCGGGGAGTGAAGAACGGCCTGTTCCCTGAAATCATAAACGTTATTAAGCTTTTCCTTTGCCGCATCAAAATGAAAAAGATTGAACTGTTCAAGCATTTCAAGAAAGTTTTCACTGAAACCGTTAGCGATGCTGATCATATCAATCCGTTTGGCATATACCGAATCCGATGCCACCTTCGCCTTTGCTTCCCCAAGTGTTCTTGCCAATTCTTGCATGACTTCATCGGTCAAAATGTGTTGGAAATCATAAATGTTTCCGGCGGAATAATCCGCTCTTGCAAAAGCATTTTCCAAGATTTCAAAATGCTCCTTCATCGGCGATGCCGCAGGTCCATAAAACGTTGTAAAGTAGTCCTCCCGCAAAGCTTCCACGTCCAGATCGGGGTTCCACATCATCTTGGCCGCCAGATAAAGTCCCAGGCCTCCATACCCCCACTCCGGCGTAGTCTCGGCGCGTATGCCTATAACTCCATGTTCTTTGAAGTACTTGTACTCTGTACCTACTCTTTCTGCCAGCGAAACAGGCAGGCCCGGATCGGCAGGGTTATACAGATAGTCGTAAATCATTACCGTGGGACTTACTTCATTCCAGCCATCAATAACTTCTTTTAGATAGTTGCGCTCCCATGCAAGCGGATTTCCGATGCTGTGTATCCGATCCAGAGTGAGGGAAGCAATCATCGGTACAATTCGTTGATTTGGCGTCCACCGTACCGGCGGATTATAGTAAGTGTTATAAGCGTAGAAAACAATTTTCACATCTTGATAGCCTTCTTTTTCAAGTTCCTCCAAAACAAGATTAAAAAACTTTATATAACGATCCGTCGTCGATAATGCTCCTGTTAATACATCCCTATCATCCCCATCCCATTCAGGGTCAGGCTTGAGTACCACCACATGCCCATCGCTTGGTCCTATACTCAGATATTCAAGGTTGGGATTTTTCTGCATTTTTGCAAGCGACTCTGCTACAACCATATCCAGCACCTCCGGCTTCGTCACGTCGAGGTGTAACGAAGGTGTTCCGTCGGCGTTGGGCAGATACAGATCCGCTCGCGTTGATCTCGATGGAGGGGCGCTCAACAATTCATGCGCACCTACTGTCTTTTGATTAAGGCGCATATGCTCGACCCAGGGTGTAGCCTCTTCGAGATTGCTCCCCATCGGCATACCGGCAGCCCATAAGTATGGCGTGGTAGCTTGAAAAAAACGGAAAGAAAGACCCGCGTGCTGGATGGTGTCCTGATAGTTAACCTCAATCGTTTCCAGCTCCGGAACGACAGTTCCGATATCGCCAGGCATAAACCACCGTACGCCAATTTGCTCGAGGAGCTCGTAAACGGCATAAAGGCTTCCTTTGTCGCGGTCGTCCAACCCTACCAGGTTAATGGCTCCCTCCTCTACATGTAGCCGGAATGAGTCGGGTTCATCTCCCTCCGCCCGGATCGCGGCCTTCGCTGTATCAAGGTCTGGGGCAGCACTTCCAATATAGATCTTGATTCCGTCCAGGCCGATCGAATTGCTCACGACAGGCAGCTCAACTTCGGATATTTGTTTGATGTAGTCTTTGAGTTCCTGCGCGGCCTTCTGTTCCTGTTCGGTTGCGCTTTGCGACAAGATGATCGTGGACCGTGATTCTCCGTTCTCGACCAATGCGAGCTTAGGACCCGTATCATTCGGCACTGCGTTCAAAGCATCCATGCCAATCTCCTCAGGCAAACCGGTTGAGCCATTTTCCGCCAAAACCGAGGGAACTACGGAAAACAACAGCATAATAATCATCCCCCATACAAGAAAGCGCTTTCCTATCACATTAATCATCTCCTTCTAATCGTGATTTGAGTGAGCAAAATTGGACGCAACAAAAGAAACCCACGTTCCGCATGAAAGCGTATCCGTTTTTTTCATGTAGAACGTGGGGGGAAAAGGATATCCGAGCAAACATCCTGCTACTTATTTTTTGTTTTCCATTTGGTCAATATAATCGTTCATTTCCTTCAGATACGTTTGACCGAACTTCGTATTCCAGTCCTGCAGCACCTCTTTGTACTCGGATGACTGCGCATCGCCGATAATGATTTTTGTCGTAACCTCGCTGAACTTTTTGTTAAAGTCGAGGTATGGCGGCGTCTTCGCAATGGCTGGCGTGTAATTGCGATCTTTGGACATCACGATTCTTTTTACGGCTTTCTCGATATTCGGCACAAGCTTCTGCTTCAGTTCCTCCGACATAGCAGGATTAATAAAGAACATGAAGTCATTGGCGCGGCGAACCATATTTTTGCGGACGAATGTCTCCAGCGGTGTCGCCGAGTAGACGCGCTGGTTGTTTTCCACCTTGTAGTCATGCCCTTCAATGCCGGTGTAGATGGAATCCCAACCTTCATCCGAAAGCATATAGTCAAATACGTCAACCACTCTTTGCGGGTCACTCGCGCTGCTTGTTACCGCCCAGAATCCCCATAAGCCCGTACCTTGCCCTAATCCCTTCATCTCGCCTTGCTCGTTCTTGACGAAAACATAGGCAAGCTCAAACTCCGGATTGATCTGTTTACCGGCATTCAGAAAAGTTTCGTAATGACCTGCAAACCCATCAATTACACCCGTTTTACCGCTTTGAAACTGTTCCAGAACTTTGCTTCCGTCGAGCGTAGGGCCATCCGGATCGATCACTCCTTCTTTGAACAGCTTGGCCGTCAGCTCCAAAGCCTTCGTGTATTTATCCGAGTTCAGATCGTATTGGGGATTCATATACTTGTACTCTCCCCCGTCGGACTCCTGCCAGCCGTAAAGTCCCTGCTCATTCTGGAAAACCGGTCTGATCGATTTGTCAGGCTGCGCGGCCCATCCATATCCGTACGTATCGTGTTTCCCGTTGCCGTCCGGATCTTCCTTCGAAAATTTGGTCATGATATCGAGCATTTGATCAAATGTAATCTCGTTATTATCCGGGATCTGGATATTCAATTTATCGAGCCAGTCTTTGCGGAACCAGTACCCGTCGGAACGGATTACGGTTGTACGCGGAATGCCGTAAACTTTGTCGTCGCCGTTTACGCGCAGAGCGTCCCAGGAAATGTCGTAGGAATAGTTCTGGATATTGTCGGCTTCATTCAAATATTCGTTGATCGGAATGATAACGCCATCCTTAACCGCTTTCAAAAACGAGGCATCGTCCGGACTTGGAAACCAGACGACATCGGCAAGATCGCCGGTTGTCAGCGATAATTGCAACCGCTCGGTATAACCAGTCGACGGCGGGATATCGAATTTGATCGCCGTATTCGTCGCTTCCTCGATTGATTGAACAAGCAGCTTGTCCGTTTCCGACAAGTTGGATGACGCGAACTCTCCCATAATCGTCATGTTTACTTTCGGTTTGGCGGTTTCCCCCGCTGCCCCCGACGTCGGCTTCGGGTCGTCGATTTCCGCCGGACCGCCTTTGTCTCCACACGCGGTAACTGCGACAAGCAGCACCGCAGCGCCCACGCAAGCTATTGCTTTTTTTAATTTCACCTTGATTCAGCCTCCCTTAATTATGTTTATCTATGACAGGGGCCGGAAGGAGTTATCCCTTGACGGACCCGAGCATAATCCCTTTGACGAAATAACGTTGCAGGAATGGATACACCGACAAAATCGGTAGAATGACGATCATGATCGTCGCGTATTTCAGCGTCTCCGGCATGACGTTCATATTGCCAATCTCGGCATTGTTGCCTCCTGCGGAAATTTGCAGCATTTTGGCTCCCTCGATGACCTCCCGCAGAAACAGCATGAGCGGCCAGTTCTCCACGCTGCGAATATAGATGATCGCCGAGAAAAAGCTGTTCCAATAACCGACTGCTGCGAACAACGTCAATGTCGCGATAATCGGCATCGAAAGCGGGACGACAATTTTAAATAAAATGTAGGGCTCTGAGGCTCCGTCGATTTTCGCGGCTTCCTCCAGCTCCTCCGGTATGTTCTGCATAAAATTGATCATCAGAATCAAGCTGAACGCGGAGAACAGCGTAGGAAACACGAGTGCAGCCAGCGTATCCACCATGCCGAGCGAGCGGATCAAATAAAAATTCGGAATGAGTCCGCCGTTGAACAGCATCGTGAAAATAACCAAATTGATCATAATCGCTCTGCCTTTCAGATGTACCTTGGAGAGCGGATAAGCAGTAATAATATACAGAAATATCCCAATTGCCACGCCGCTGATCGTAATCATGATCGTATTGAGATAGCTTCTTGCCAGCACGGGATGCGAAAGGATATCCTTATAGGCATCAAATGTGATGTCACTCGGCCATATGCGCATCGGGTTTTGCATATACGCGGTGTGCGAGCTGATCGAGACTGCGGCAACGTTCAGCAGAGGATACAGCATGACCATGCAGATCACGGATACAATCAGATAGACGGCGATGTCAAAAAGCTCGATTCTCTTGCGCAAGTTCCTTCACCTCCTACCATAATGACTTGCCGAACAGACGCGCAATCCGATTAGCCAGCACGATCATAATGAGTCCAACTACCGATTTAAACAAACCGACCGCAGCCGTAAAAGCGAGCCTTCCTTCCAGCAGCCCCACCCTGTACGTGTACGTTTCAAACACATCGGCCACTTTGTACGTGGCGGGATTGTACAACAGGAAAATTTGCTCGAAACCGATATCCAGAATGCTTCCGACCCGCAAAATCAAAATGATTATGATCGTCGACGCGATGCTAGGAAGCGAAATATACCATATTTTTTGCAGCCGGTTGGCTCCGTCAATTGTGGCCGCTTCGTAAAACGACGGGTCGATGGTCGTCAGCGCGGCCAAATAAATGATCGTTCCCCAACCAAGCTCCTTCCATATTTCTGCGGAAATGAGAATCGTCCGGAAATATTCCGGCTTGAGCAGGAAATGAATCGGCTCCCCGCCAAAATCGACAATCAACCGGTTGACCCAGCCTGACGACGGGGACAACATATTAATAACGATGCCGGCAATGACAACCCATGATATGAAGTGCGGCAAATACAGCACCGTTTGCGCAAATTTTTTAAACAGCAGACTGCGTATTTCGTTGAGCAAAATGGCCAGCAGAATCGGCGCCGGAAATCCGAACAACACCTGATAAAAGCTGATGACGAGCGAATTTCGCAAAATCATGAAAAAATCGTCCGACTGGAACAGATAACGAAAATTTTCGAAGCCGATCCAGTCGCTTCCCGTTATGCCTTTAATCAAATTGAAATCCTGGAACGCAATAATAATTCCGAACATGGGAACGTACTTGAAAATAAACAGATAAAGAAATCCCGGTATAAGCAACAGATACAGCCATTTGTTTTTTCTCATGTAGAGCCAGACGGAACTGGCTTTGCCGTTATTCATCCACATTCTCCTCCCGAGGACGCTGCCGCAAAGCAATTACTCGCAAACGATTTCAACCACTCGCGCATGGTCCAATCCATTCGTCGCGATGACCTCCAGACGCAGCGTCTTCAGATTTTTCAGCATTGTCGGCAAATGAACCATTCGCTCGTAATTATCCTTAAAATGAGCCACTTCCTTTCTTCCATCTTCGTCCTGCGCAATCAACTTGAATTCCTTCAGCGTCTCGGCTTGCGGCCGTCCCCACTGCATATGCTTCTGGAGCACGTCCAGATGGCATAACATAAGCAATCGGTGCAGCCCGGTATCAAGGACGATTGTAATCCGGGAAACCGTTACCGGCTCCGCCCACTCAAGCTCCAGCCACGGACTGTCGTCTCCCGGCTCCGACATCCAGCGATGCGTGCCCGCCGTCGTCAAGTCGGGACGTACTCCCTTCTCTCCGTGTACCGCGCGAGTATGCCCATTCACCACATTACTGCATTTTCCTTGCTTTTGCTCGGACGATGCGGAAATTCGAGCAAGCTGCGCGAGATTTCCTTCCAACATACGGCCCGGTAAAAACGCGCCCTGCCGCAATAATTGCTGCTGCGCCTCCTTCACGACACCGCTTTCACGAAATGCCAACTCTAGCGGCAGATTGCGTTTTACCGCCGTTGCCGCGAATGTGCCAAGCCCTTCTCCCATGACCGCACAAGTCGCCATTACCCTCGTGCTGGAGAAGGCGATATGAGTAGCCGACAAATTGCGGCCCGCGAACATCAGATTCGCAATATTGTTGCTTATCATCGAGCGCAGCGGAATACTATACAAATATGGAGTAAATGGCTGATTGCAAGGCTCTTCGTTTTTCGCATCGATGCCCTGAGGCGGATGCGTATCCATCGACCAACCGCCGTAAGCGATTACATCGTCGAAATCGACAGCCTGCTGAATATCGTTTTGGGTCAGGACATGCTGACCGATAAAACGTCTGGACTCTCTTTTGCCTGGCAGAAAACCGAACCAGTCCAGCGCCCAATTGGCGGAATCCGGGTGATTGCCGCTGTTTTTGATGTGATCCCATACCCCGAGCATAATCGCCAGCAATTCGTCGCGAATATGTTCATTATGCTTGATCGTATCCAGCGTCCCTCCGAATTCCACCCACCAATAACCGAACTCCCAAGCATTGTGGTCTCTAAACTGCAAATCCTCCTCCGTAAACTTGCGAGCCCACGGCGGTGGAACAAAAGGCATCGGGCGGCCCATATCCCTCGAGGTAAATAAGAGGGAGGATCCCAGCCGGTATGCGTCTCTATTCAGATTCGCGCCGGATTCATTAAATTCATGAGCCGCTTCGCGACCGGTCGTAAACGCGGCGCCCGCTTCAAACCCCAGCCTGCCGTCGCCCGTACAATCCGCGTAAATGGCAGCATGAATCGTAAATCGGTCTTCCGTGCTCTCTCTAACCGCATGAACGGCAAGGATTCGGGAATCCTCGACATCGGCTCCGACAACCGCCGTGTTCAACAGCAGCGTCAAATTCGGTTCGGCGCGGCATTTCTCATACAGGATCAAATCCAGCATGCTCGCGCTTCGTTGCGGATTTCGTACAGAGCATTCCAACATAATTTCCTCAATGATACCGCTTTCTCTTCTTTCCGCTTCCAATATCGTTCCGATGGTTGAAGCGCCGGATATATTCATGCGAATCTCCGACGAGGCGTTCCCGCCCAGTACGGAGCGATCCTGACACAATATAACGCGCGCGCCATTGCGTGCTGCCGCTAATGCGGCTGCTACTCCCGTCATCCCTCCGCCGGCGATCAAAACATCCGTATCCCATATTTTCGTATCCGTCTGTCCCATCACTTATTGACTCCTTTGCTTGCTATACTATATCTTTAATTCAATGATACTATCTTTTAATATCGTATTTGAATTCATAAAATTTACTTTTCATATCCAAAATTTCATCCAATCGACGAGGTGAACCAAGATGCCCGCAGCCTTGCCCGAGCTCATATGGCATAACTATTGGATCAAAAAAGATAAATTTCTGATGGAAGCGGATAACTATGCGACGTGGGTGCTTTTCGCGGTGGAAGAAGGGAGTTTTGAATACCAGATCGGAGAAGATTACGGAGTTGCGGAGTTCGGAGACGTGGTCGTGTGCCCGCCTCAAATTACTTTTCATCGGAATGTGCTGACGCCTTTATCCTTTCATTCCCTTACGTTCCTGCTCCACGAAGGAGAATTGCAGCAGATTCAGCCCCTCCTTGCACAACGAAAAATCAGGCTGCCGCAAATCCGGCGACTGTCCGAAAATTACAGTGGTTTACGACAAACGGATCAGCAAATGTCCTACAATCCGAAAAGTCAAAAGCTGCGGCAGCATTATTTGATCGATATTTGGCTTATGATTACGCGGCAGGCGATGGAATCCCCTGACACCGATCTCATAGCGGGGCATGACGACTCCATGCGCGATGTCGCGGACTATCTGCACAAACATGCCCATGAAATGCTCGAAATCCGCGATGTCGCGCAGCAGTTCGGGATGACGCCCGTGAAGCTGATTCGCAAGTTCAAAAAGAGCTATGGCGTCAACCCGCTGCAATACTTAACGTCGTACCGGGTCAAGCATGCGTGCAGACTGCTCTTGACCACGGATTGGACGCTTGACGTCATTGCTGGAAATTGCGGCTACGAAAACGGCTTCTACCTCAGCCGCGTGTTCCGCAAAGCGATGGACATAAGCCCCTCCGAGTTCCGCAAGCAGAATCGGTATTAAGGACGAGCTGAAAAGGGCTAAAAATCAGCGGCAGTCTAGGATTCGTCCAAGATTGCCGCTGATTTTTAGCCCTATGTGGAATAGCCTCCGCCGCCAGTGTTTTTGTGAAGTCTTCAATTCCACCCTTGGCAGCAGCATACCTCGCTTATCCAATCAAGCAAGTATCGCGCCGTATTGTTTCCACATGCCTGGCGTACCTAAAGTCGTGCAGATGAATCCCGAATACCCGCCAGCAGTCACATTTTTGATCGTCACACGATCGCCAACTGCCCATCTGCCTGCCGTAGGAGCCGAATTAGTGCCTTCTACTACCAGGCTTTCCGGATAATAAGTCCCTTTGATTTGATTCACATTCACGTCGATAAATTTCATGCCCGCTCCATTCGAAGATGCTACGATGTAGGGGTTGGTTACAAGTCCAGTAAAGACATATGATCCTTCCGCTGGATTGCCTATTATCGTATCTTGTACAATGAGCTGGTCGATCTCATTGAGTAAATTGGATACGTTGAAGAAATAGGCTGTGTTATAGTTGCGAATGACATTACTAGAAAAATTCGCAAGCCCCCCTGTCCCCATTTCAATCGCGATGGCGATGCCGTTAATTTTATTTCCTTCAATGTGGAGCTCCTCAAGTCTCGTTGCTAAAATAGCAGTACCTGACTTGACGGGAGAATAAATGGTATTTCCGGTAATATACAATTTACCGGTTCCCCCTTCTTGATACAACGATTTGGCATATTGTATAGCCGTTGATATTTTCTTCGATCTTATTTGATTATTGGTCACATGGATAAATGAAGAGGCAGCCTTTTCCGCGCTGTTAGAAATATCCTTTAAAGAGATAAGCTCGGCGATTGGAAGTTGACCTGTCGGATTCCTGTCATTAACGATTGTGTTGTTATCGATCTTAATCGTAAAGGGAGAGGTGTAGGCATTCGTATCCCACTCCAAGGAAATCATTTGATTATTGGGCTCATGTAGGTCCAATACTTGGTTATTATTTTGATTCAAATATTTAAGTGCAAATGAAAAGCTGTTATTCACGATCGATACACTTGATCCATTTAAAATCTTTACACCATTCATAAAAATTTCTTCAAATATGTTGTCCGCAAGATGAACATGCTCACAATGGAAATTGGATAAAAATCCATAATAGGTTGGTAGAGACTGCTGACCGCCTACTGTGGATATGCCACCATCTCTTTTGCCATTGATAATATTACCTACGACAGTGACACCGGTGGCATTAACTGCTATAGCAGCATAAGCAGCTGCCCGAACCGTATTGCCCACAACGGCGATGTTGGAATTTTTGTCATCCAGATCAAATGCAATAGCTCTGCCGCCCATATCACTGACCACATTGTTGGCAACAGTCACATTCAACACATGCGTTCCGCCAGGGGTATCATTATCACCGTACCAATTATCGAAACAAATGCCATTCATCGACTTCTCTACGAAATTATTCGTAACGACGACATCTTTGCATTTGGATACGTAAATATTCCCCGAACCTTCTCCGTTGTAAGTAAAATAGCAATTGGTTATCACTACGTTCCTACACCCATAGACCGCGAGCGTAACGCCCTGACCCTCCATCACTCCAGGTACCGGAAAAGGATTGCCAACACCGTATACCCCTTCAATCCATAGGTTATCGATCGTAATATTCACTTTATCCTTCGCGGAAATTAAATTTACGCCGTTGGGATTCGTTGACATGAATATCTTGGAAGACCGAGTACCTTCTATCCGGGAATTATCCTGCAAAAACACGTAATCTGTTATTCTGTAGGAGGAGGGAGAGAAATAAATGTGTGAATACGAATTTATAGCCAACTGAATAGCCACTGTGTCGTCTGTCGTTCCGTCGCCTTTCGCTCCGAACCATTTGACATGGGCAGGTCCTTCGAAAATCCGTCTGAATCTGGCGCCGGAAGTCGATACGAGGATAATCCCCGTATTATCTGCGGAAGACGTATCGCTAGCATCGTAATAATAAGAACCTTCCTGATCGCGATCCTTCACGAAATAAATACGATCGGTTTCCGGGGTTGTTAGGGCTCTCAATTGTGCGATCGTAACCATCTTGCAGCACTCTGCATATGCCCCGTTTGCGTTTGCCTCAGGCAGTTTTCCTCCGAACGATCCCAAGAGCCATGCTCCTGCCGTGACCGCACCGGCCGCGCCAATACTGCCTAGTATTTTCCTTCTGCTAATCAATCTCCCTCCGGTATCTTGACTCCCCTCTTGTTCGGACTGCAGATAATCTTGATTGTCTTCTCTCATCTAACATCCTCCTCATTGTTCATTGTTCATTTTGCATTCAACGAGAAAATCCGAAACGATATCCGGAGATCGAAAAGGTACCTGATTATTTCTCGATTTGCGGTATATCTTTGCTCTCATACACGAGTTCTTTGTCCGACGTTAATTCCTTCGCACTGTTCTTAAACTCCTTCAGCGTGCGGCCGAATGCCCTTCCTAATTCGGGCAATTTACTTGGACCGAACAAAAGCAATGCTACAAAAACTATGACGATCAAGCCTGTCGTTCCGATTCCTGCCATTATGCTCCCTCCTTTCCGAATGATTTACTACGTATACTGCTGATAGGTCATTCGTCCAATCCGGCAACTGAATATCCGTTTTTCAGCGATCAACCACAATCATGTGGTCACCACCACCTTTCCTGAAACTACATGGACTATCGGTGCTTGACCCGTTCCGAAAGGAACGAAGTGGTAGTGATCACTCCAGGTTACGTCCGGCGGATTATAAGCAAAAATGTGATCCTCCCATCCACTCTTCCCTTTAAAGCTACTGGGCCCAACGAAGGAAGGGTTCCCGTCGACATGATGATGCGGTCCTAACAAATTACGCAATCCGCTTGTTAGCCGAAGCGTCACAACGTTATTTCCTTCCCTTAGGTATGGTGTTAACCGGAACAAATAGGGCTCCCAAGCGCGTGAGCCTAGCTGCTGACCGTTCACATCCAGCCCAATTACGGTTGCCTGAGGGGATGCCAGCTCCAAATAGATTTCTTCCTCATCATCGCCGGCCGCATAAGGAAGGTTCGTCTTGATCTCGACTTCCCCGGCATAAAACCAGAAACCCTGCGAGGTCAAATCTTCTGGCTTAACCTTGTTCTGCTGTGGAGCAATGATGAAATGCTGCGTCCGACAAACGTGCACTAGATTCGTATCCTGAAAGCTGCTGCTGCCCGGAATAACCGCGAATTCCCCCGTCACATAGATGCACTCCAGCTCCGTCGCTTGGAAATACCGGTTCGTTTCCGTCTCGAATACATCGTCTTCATCCGAATAACTATGGTCGGATTCCCCGGATCGGAAAGTACGATGGATGATTAATTCGTTAATGCCGTGCTTCAGTCCCGAAGGAAGCTTGATCGACAGCATCGCCGGATCCAGCCATTCGTGCGTATCATCGACAAATAACGGATTACCGTTCAAATAAAGGGTGCATTCCTCCGCATCCTCTAGAACTATACGGAGAGAATGCCCTAGGTCGAAATCTTCCTGAATGTGGACCTCGTAGCGAAGTTGGATTTCCACTTGCCGGCGTAGCTCGGTTAGCTGTTCCTGAAGTCGTAGATGATGAATTCGTTCGCTCCATTGCTCCGATTCGTGTAATCGATATTGGCAGTAATCGAGCACTAGCCTATTATCGAGCGGCGTTGTCAGCTCCCATGTATCCGTGAGGGCTATGGTCGTCCTAGAAGAATAGTGCGCATAGGGTGTGGGGATGACCTCCTGAGAACGATGCAACACGCCTGGTCCTCCCTCTGCTTCAAGGTGAACGGGAACAACGACTAGCAATGCGGACCCTCCTCCTTCCATGTCCAAGCGCACTAACGATTGATCGTCTTCATAAGTGACGGCGAGATCCGTTGCATCATCGTTGCCGATAGTAATAAGGCTGATCCGGTATGTGCCCTTCCACTGCAACATTCCCGACCATTGCCTGTGCTTCTCCCGGTTATACAGGAAATAGATGCTTGTTTCCCCGTCATGTCTTTCATTAGCATATAAAATATCGTCCAGCGCTCCGCTGCCGTTATAGATTGTCAGCTGTCGCAGCTCTTCGGGAAGTACGGCTTCCAGCGCTTTTCTTATCGGCATGACTTGGCGGATATGCTCTCTGCACCACAGCTTCAGCTCCGGTGACGGCGAACCCGCGATTCGCGCAGGACTTTCCCCTGCACTAATAATCGTTCCGCCTTGTTCGCGGAATTGCTTGAGAATGGCAAACGTTGCAGGCTCTATGGATAGCAACGAGGGCAAAATGACTGCGCGATAGCCCATCTCGCCGATCCGCAGCGTACCCTCGTTAACTCCACCATACTTCTGAAGCAGATGCTCATCACCGTAATCGAATTGAACCTTCATCGAAGCCAGAAGCTCTGTCAACTCTCCCAGGCGCCGATCCAATTCCCAGATCTCCCGGGGATTTCCAGAATCATGTACGCACCAAGCACTGGTCAACGGATGCAACACAAGCACATTAGATGCGGCTTGGCCGCGGGTAATCCAGCGATGGGCTTCCTCCGCATAATTCGTATATAACGTATAATCCTTCCACCACGGCTGGTGATAAGACAAGGACGGAGGGTAATCGCGCTTTCTTCTCCCCCGCAGCGAATAGGCGGCCAAGTGCTGACATTGGACATTAACCCCCATGCTGTAATGCCAGTCGGCTATATATTTCAAATCGCGAAAGCTCACACTCCAACCGCTGCATCCGAACATTTCCGACAGCACTTGTTTTTTGCCCAACTGATTAGCTACACTCGCAACCTGCTTCAGAATGACCGGTCTAGTCGTCCGATTGCCTAAATGATCAATACCGGGCATATGCATCCATTCGTACTTGCGCATGACGTCCCCGACTGCCGTCATTTGAAATTTCAGCGTATCCTCGCATGCGAAGTGTCCGGTGAAGCAAAGACGATTCTCGTCGCACCACATTCCGACTTGCTCGGCATAAGACTTCACAAACAAGCTGGATATCGTCTGCCAGTAATCATGTTTGACGGGCATCGCATCTTCGCAGCCAACCAGCAGATCCGGCAGGATTGACAACAAGTCATACCCTTGCAATTGAGCAAAATAAGGAGCAATCGCCTCCGACCATGGATATTTGCCGGCCGCATACTGCGGCTCATCCGTGAATATACCGCGAATAGTCTTGCCGAAATCTTCGGAAAAATTTTTCTTATATACTTCGTGAGTCGAATCGATGAACAGACGGACGGTCTGAGGGTTAAGCAGATCGCTGTAATAGGAATTGCAGTTATAATAGACATGGAGCAGTTCCTCGTTTGCCTGCAGCGATTCTGGACGACTCACGATCGTCCAGCGTCCCCCATCCTGCTTGCGGTACAAAGCGATGGTCCGGGGGCCTGGCGCCGCCAAACCTGCAGCAATCCATTCGTATTCCAGCCATTTCTGTTGGTGCCGCTCCCCTGTCCGCGGTACTTTCCCGCCGCAAAATCCGCTCGGCCAAGCATCTTCGTCATACAGCCATATTTCCATGTCATATTGGCGAGCATAGTCGACGCAAATTCCGACCGCCGCAAGCCAGTCTTCTCCCATATATTCGGTTTGCAGCCCGCCCCTGGCATGCAGGAATACGCCGTGCATGCCGGCTTTGCGAAACTGCTCCAGCTGTCCGATCAGTTTTTCCGGTTCCAGCTTATCGTTCCAGGACCAGAACGATAAGCAGCCTTTTGTCCACGTCTCCCTGTTTTTCAACATTCGTATGGCGCCTCCTGAGCCGACAGCGCCACCTTAAATTTCAGTTCTCGACGGGGAGCAGTCAAACTCAGCGTATTCGCGCTCAAGCTTCCGCTCCACTCCGTTGCCTGACCATCCATGCTTAACGCTTCTACCGCTTGTATTACGTACTCGTCTTTCGTAAATAAATGTAAGGACATTTCCTCGATCCCGGCAGGCAGGTGAATATCCACGTCAATCGTAGTCTGCGAACTTCTTTCCAAGCGGAACGAAAGCACTCCATTGAACGTAGCCATTCCGCTTACTTGCACGGCTTTGCCAACATCTAGCCAATCCGCAGGAATACAGGGCAGAAGATGAAGCGTATTTCCCTCCAATAAATATAGGGAGTTCAATATCATTTCCATGATCCGGCCATTCCCGCTGCCGTTCGGCTGCCAAGGCGACAACCATTGCAGCTGCGGACTGAATCGTTCATGTACGTGCATTGTATCTAGCGTCGTGGAATAAGCCATCGTCGCATAAAAGTAGCGCAGCGCTTTTTCCCGCTCGCCCCGCATGCTCCAGACGCGGTGCCATATTTTATCCGTATTGTTCACGTAATACAGATCAATCGGCGCTCCCGCCCATGCCTCCTGCAGCTCTCCTAACTCCGCATCCTCCATCCCCGGCAGCTTAACGGCAAACAAATCGCTCATGGCATAGCGCTTGCGCATCACGTATTCGATCTCCGGGACGATATCGTCCGAAGCATCGATAAGTCCCGTTTCCATTAAATATGTCGGGCCGTCTATCGCATACACGGCTGCCCTGACATCGGGCTTCGTGTACACTTCGTTGGATATCCACCTGACGTGCCTATCCTCGGGCAATTCGTAGGTTGCTTGCTTCACTGATGCAAGAATGCATTGCTTGTAATCGTTAGCCTCGGCTACATACTGGGCGGCAGCAGGATGGCCGATGTCGGCCAAGGCAGCAGCCATGAGGTCGAAGCCCTGCCACGTCGACGCGTTCGAGAGGAAGAAATAGCCTTTATCCGGCCAATCATGTACGCGCCCTTTGGGCAACAATCCGTAGTGGGCCACTTTAGAGCCGTCCTCTTCGTACACTTTAGTGGCATTGCGCTCCCTGCTCACCCAGTCGCAGGCTTTAAGAATGATGGACAGATTGGCTTCTAACCATTCCCGATCTTTGGTCATCAAATAATAATCCGCCAGCAATGCCAGAACCGATCCCGTCTCTCCCATCCAGAAAATATGCGCGCGGAACGAACCCTCAGGTGACATAATGTCGCCTGCAGGACCGATACTTCCAGCTTGCGTGCTTAAGAAGTATTGTAGCGTTTTCTTGACGGTATCCGTGGCTCCTAACCGGCTGAGTATCCGTAAATACACAGCTGCTTCCCATGTATACACAACCGTATAATCATTAAAACCGCCCTGCCCCGGAAGTGCCGAGCCATCATCCTGCTGGGCGATCAACTGCAGTGTATTCGTCTTGGCGGTATCGAAAATCGACTGAATCACCTGTTCAGGAACTTGGATCCCTGCCATTCCCGATAAGGCATCTCTCCAGATTTTCCTGGATTGCCAAATTGCGGATTGCTCATCCAGGAAAAGGTCATTCCCGCTTGCTTCAAGATTGCCTCTCTTGTGAACAAGCGTGTCGAAAATCTCGATCTGGATTTGCTTGGTCTCGCCCGGAGCAAGATTTATTTGGAATTTCAGGACGTTCCGGTAATGCCCGACTTCCGCTACATACTCCACGTGCGAGGAGGGATCGGTTTTGTAACGAAGGATGGTTTCGCCCTCCCCATCTATCAAGCAGCCGGACGCTTCATTGATCGCACGCTGTACTAAAGGCATTCCGCCAAACCAAGCCTCGGCCCTACTTTCGTAGGGCACATAGTCCTCATTCACATGTCGATAGAAATCGCGATGACTAGCCTCGACGTTCAGGAAATACCACTCGCCCGTTCTTGCTTGCGTCGGGTGCAGGTTCGTTACCGACAAATATTGATAGATGCGCAGGCTGCCATCCGACGCTTTTAACGTTAAACTAGTCACGTTATGATCGAAATCCGCTTGCTTGATCGAAGAACACAAAATCGGTTCCTGAGGCGACAACAGCGATTGCTCGACGCTTTGAAAATCAAGAAACTGCGGCTCCGCTCCCTGCTCCTCGCCGATAAAGAAACCGTGTCCACGCCGCAAATCCCCTCTACGGCCAAGCGCGTCTTTGATCAATAAGGTGAAATCCGGCCGAACTTCAACCAAGGTGTCTGACAAAGGTGGATGGATATAAACGCGTTTAGATCGGGTTCGCGGGTACAGTCCTGAAATCCGGTTCCAACTGGATTCGGTTTGACGGGAATCTGACACTAAAAAAACAACTCCTTCTATTAAAATTCTCGAATGGTTAAGGGATGCTAGCTGCCTGCTAATGGCTATTCATTATCTGACCAACGGCAACGTAATTTTCCGGCCGCTCTCTATGGACTCATCGATAGCGAAACACGCCTCCATCGTTTGCATGGCATCGAAGAAATCACAGCGAGACCTGGTCTTCCCTTGAAGGGATATCATGAAATCATCGATTTCCTCAGCGAAGGGATGGTGCGAGACATCACCGCTATCCGGTAAGATCGTCGGAATTAAAGCGAAATCCGTCTGACCCGGCAGCTTGTGGCTGTACAGTTGATTGTTCATGATGGCGCCTTTTTCACCGAGCAGGTGAATGTTGAATTTGTATGTCGTCTTGCATTCCAGTGAAGAAGATACTTTGCCGATCCCACCGTTTCGGAGTTTTAATATCGCAATCGCGTTCGAATCAAACTCATATTCGGAATCCGCCCATGTCCGGCAGCTGTATGCGGTCACTTCTTCGATCTCTCCCGCGAAGTAACGGACAGCATCTACCGCATGACAGCCGGCAGATAGCATGCTGCTGCCTCCAAGCGCCTTCGTCTTGCTCCACCGATACTGCGGATAATGTGGACCAATGTTATGCCAGTAATCGATCTGCGCCATGAACACCCGACCGATTGCATCGTCATTGATCAACGCTTTCGTATTGTTGAACGAGGGGTTCCATCTGAGAACAAAACCGGCGATCGTATGCACCGGATTATCTTCAAGCGCCTTCGCAATCTCCCACAATTCTTCGCGATTCATAGCCAGCGGCTTCTCAAAGACGATATGTTTGCCATGACGCGCGGCCAGCACCGCTTGTTCCGGACGGATGCCGGGCGTGGAGCAGAGAACTACGGCATCCACTTGCGGATCCGCTACAGCATCCTCGTAGCGCTCGAATACGCGCGCATTTATGTTCAACTCCAAAAGTCTTTGCTGGGCATATGCCTGATGGGCGCTGACTACGGCATAAACCTCCGCGTCTTGGCGCGCATCAATCGCTTTCAAATACTCACCCGCTACCCAACCGGTTCCTACCACTGCGAATCGCAAGATTGACATGGAAACGCCTCCTCTTATTATGGTTGCTACAAAGATAACCCGGCTTGTTCGGCCGAAGAACGGTTCGCGGCCAGTGTAACCTTCAACGTCTGAAGCGCATCGGCATAATCGCATAAAATCGAGCTTTGATTTCCAGACTTCACGGCGTCGACCAACGTTCTGCACTGCTCATAGCCGGGATCCGATTGTGCCGTTACGCTTAAGCTCTGTTCGTTGTCGATCAGCGTTAAGTGGCTACCGTTTTGGCTTAAATGGACATAGAAATCAGGACCGAAAAACTTAATGTCCGAGCCGCCATAGAACGGCGACAAACAAGTTTCTGTAAGCGAGCCTACAGCCCCGCTGTCCATCAAGAAGTTGATGGCGCCGGCATCGGGAATCGTGCTTTCCGGCTCCATCTGATCAAAGGACACGCGCCCGAATGCAGCCTGAACCTCGCGGATCTCCCCGGCGAGATAACGGATCATATCGACCTGATGGGTGGCGGTGTCTACCAAATGACCGCCCGACATGTCCAACTGCTTCCACCACTTAGCGGGATGCGAGCCACCTATGCGGATGCCTTGAATGAGATGGGGGCGCCTTCCCTGCAAATATTGCTTCGCTTGTTGAACCGTATCATAGTAGCGCAACACATAACCCACCGCATGAATGATTCCCGTCTCGCGAATGATCTGCTCTTTCTGCCGAACCACCTCTGCATCAACCCCAAGCGGCTTCTCGACGAAGAACGGAATTCCACGGCGAGCCGCTACGACCTCCAGGTCTCCTCTGGCAAACTGCGGCGTACAAATAAATACGAGATCGATCCGTTGTTTATCCAACACTTGATCGGCGCTGTCCATCACCTCAGCTCCGGTCGCCTCGGCTGCCCGCCTTGCATTATCCGCATTCAGATCGAACACGCTGACGATCTTGGTATCTTCCATCTTCATAAGTACGCGAATGTGATCTTGGGCAATGCCGCCCACGCCAATAAATCCGATCCTGATGCTCATCTCTAGCTCCATCCCTCTCTTAACCAACTAATTTATATTTCCGACCATAACCGCTTCAGATTGTCCAGTCCCACTCTAGTACCTGTCAGGCAATCCTCCATGCCTTCGAATTCCAAAGACAGATAGCCGTCATAGCCGGAAGCTTTGATCATGTTCAATATTTCCCTAACATTGATATCCCCATGACCCAGAATCGCCCCCCTGAGGTAGTTGCCACCTGCAGATTTGCTCCATCCTTCTCCCGGATCGAAGTCCGAAGGGCGCACGTAGAAATCCTTCACATGAACCATCGATGCGAAGGGCACGTTGCGCTTGCATGCTTGAATTGGATCTTCATCCACGCACATAAAATTCGCGATATCCACCGTCGTTTTGAAATTAGGTAGATCCACATGGCGAATTAGACGTTCAACCCGCTCACTTGCCTGAATGTAATGTCCGTGGTTTTCTACACTGGTTGTAATGCCGTATTGCGCGGCATAATCGGCAATTCGACGGCAAGCATCAGCCATTCGATCCAGATCGCCAAGGAAATAGGACTCCGTCATTTCCTCGGCCGGCCGGAAAGCCACATCATGGCGCATCAGCTTCACGCCGAGCCGATTGGCGATATCGACATGCTTCATGACACGCGCGATTTCAGCCTCGCAAGCCTGTGCATCCCCTGCGACAAAGTTAGCAGTGATCGCGTAGTTGGATATATCCAACTTCAGCCCCTCAGCTTTAAGCCGAATAGCATCAACAAGCTCCATATTGTTCTCCAAGTCGTATCCCGCGGGAACAATCTCGACATGCTCGCCACCTTGATCAGATATCCATTGGATGACGTCCAGCACGCTCATCTGCCTGGATACGATTTTATCTACCAAACTATAAGTGCTTACGCCCGGTTTCATGCCTATAATCACTCCTCATTCATCAAGTCATCATCTTTCATCACTCCACGATACCCGTGCGCTCAATACCTTCGACAAAATATCTTTGCGCGAACATATACACGATTAGCGGCGGAGCGATAATCAAGAAGGCTGCCGCCATCGTAATCGACTCGTTTAAGCTGAAATAACTTCCGCCCATGGAAGAACCTGTGGCAGCAGCCGAATTTAAGTTCCCTTGCAAAAACTGCATGCTTTGTGCCAGCAAAGTGAAATCGCCGTTTTTTAAATATAAAGCAGGCTCGTAGTAGTCGTTCCAGTGCCACACGAAAGAAAACAGGAAGACGATCAACAGCGCGGGTCTAGCTAACGGCAGCATAATACGCCAGAACGTCTTTAGAGGACCCGCTCCGTCCATGCGAGCGGATTCTTCCAACTCCTTAGGCAAGGTAGCAAAAAACTGACGAAAAATAATAATAAATATCGCGCCCTTCAGCCCTTGTGCAAACAAGCCGGGAACGAGCAAGGGCAGCGGCGTGTTTAGCCAACCCAGCTTGGAATAGAGTACATATAACGGAATGGATAACGTTTGTGGCGGGATCAGAAAAGTCAGCAATACGATGAAGAAGAAAACGGATTTCCCCGGAATCCGCATTCTGGCAAAACCGTAGCCCGCGATCGCGCACGAACCCATCTGCAAGAGCGAAGCGGCGATCGAAATCCATCCCGTCTGTATAAGGGACTTCCAATAATGCAAGCCGATGATAGCTGAAGCATAATTGGACCACTCCAGCTTACTCGGAATCCACTGGATCATGGGATTCACTAGATCGGTTCCATGCTTCAAGGAAGTCGTCAACATATAGACAACAGGATTCAGATACAACAACGCAGCTGCGGATAGGATGATGTAGATGGCCAGTTTGAATAACCATCCGTCATTAAAGTGCCTTCCGAATATAAGCATGCGGCTTTTTTGCATTCGTTCGCTTGTCCTCAGCCTGATGCGCCAATCGTCCAAACGCTTCAAGCTAGAATGTCCCACTTTACTTTTTTCGCTAGTCGGGATTTGCCCATCATTCATCTCGTCGCCTCCGTTTTCTTGCTTTGACGTCTTGCAATAAAGACAAGTGCTAATATTGGCAACATAATAAATGCAAAGTAAATCCATCCTAAAGCGCTGGCATAACCGTATCCTGTATTTGCATCCGTTGTATTTTCCAGAATATGGCTTATAATGGGGTTGAACGGGTTGGAGGACTGCTCCACCAACGTATAAATGAGATTCAAAATAATAAACGGTGAAATGGCTGGAAACGTAATTTTCCAAAATGATTCCCATGGCGTCGCCCCGTCGATCTGAGCTGCTTCGTAAATCGTCTTGGAGATTGTCTGGAACGCCGCCAGAAACAAAATGATTTGCACGCCGGAGAACCAGAGTATTATGACGAATTTGCCGAGCAAATCCACAACCGTTCCGGCAGCGGTTAACGGCAGTACGTCATAGATCACATCCGTCAGATTGTATCTCTCCACTAGAGGCAATGAGCCCTGCCCTTGATTGAACAATTCGAGCAGCACCTGACCTGAAGCGAAAATAACGGGAAGGAAAAAAACGGCTCGGTACAGCATTCTTCCTTTGAACTTCTGGTTCAGCATGATAGAGATCAGGAGAGCAAAAATGACGGTAATCGGCACAACCAGTATCACTTCACGCATAAACAGAAACATTTCTATCGGAAAAACGTTATCAACTACAAACGCATGTTTATAATTGGTCATCCCTACAAAATCGTATTTCAACCCTGATCCGTCGATCTTGACTCCTACCTTATGAAAGCTGATAAAGAAGGAATAGATTAACGGATAGGCGACAAACATAACGATCCCGATCATCCAGGGCAGGAGGAAAAGGTAGCCTCGCAAAGCATCCTTTAACGATTGCATTCTTCTGTGCCGGGCATGATCTTCTTTAGTCATTAACGTACCCATGTTCATCCGGCTCATCTTTCCTCCTCCTCTGCAACTTGGTAGAACATGGGCTCAATCGTAAAACCTTCCCCCTGATACGGGTCATTATTGTAATTCACCCGAACCTTTCGCCCGTTCTCATAGCGGGTCTCAAAAACGCCTTCAGCCAGCTTGCGATGCCCGGTGATGAAGCTGTTCCTGACTCCCGTCTTCGATAACACCTCGTATTCGGCCAAAATTTGTTGTTCGAGAACATCATATTGGGAGCTGAAAAAGTTTTCATACGACGTCCTCTTCAACATTCGCGGATCCTCGTAAGTCAGTGAAAATCGCGGAACTGCCCCATATTCGATTTCCCGCAAAAATTGCACAGCTTGATCTTCTCTCAGATTAGCCGGGCCTGAAGAATAGGGGACCAGGCCATGTACGGCTATCGGATAAAAAGGGACCTGCTCATCCACAATCAGATCGAAATTATATTCAAGAGGAAAGTCGAACATATGATCAACGTGGCCTAATAAAAAGTCAAACCCTCCCGATACTTTGACACTCCCTAATGCTTGGCGCACAGTATCCGTTATCTGGAGCGAGTAAGAGATGGATTGCAGCCTGCTTATTTTTCGGCTCGGGTGATAATCGCTGTTAAGCTGGGTCCCCATGTTAACCAGATTGGCACTTTTTATCCCTATTCCCTTCCATTTCTCGATCAGGTCGGGCACGTATTTCTGTATATTCCTAACCGGACTGACCAAGTATATGGTTTCGTCCGCGGCGTTCCTATAGATTAGCGGCGTACCTACGATGGATTGTATACCATCGTCTCCGGGAGAAAATCCATTGTTCCGGGAGATGGAAGCCGTGTCAATACGATCGTTCAGGCTTATCTGAATGCCTTGCGCACCCAACTGGGCAATCAGATTTCGAAGCTCCTGCTCGCCTCCCGCCTCCCCTTCAATCGGGAAACGCTTCGGCAAGTTCCCCGGATCTCCACCGTTCTGCCAGCCTGCCAACCCGACCTCGATGTTGGTAACGCCCTGGTCCACAAGGCTTAGAACGATTTCCTCTACCTGCTTGAAAGTCGTTGCGACTCTAAGCTTCTCTCCCAGCGGCGTCGATTCGCCTGCGCCTATGACGAACTGGAGCTGCAAAGGCGACTGTTTGAGTTTCGAATCGAGCCTCTCTACTTTACGATGTGTCATCAAGTAGTCCCTATAGGCTTGCGCCATGCCCACATAGTCCGCATCCTTCTGATCGAGGAAAATATAGCGAACCGAAACGGCTTCGTACGGCATCTTTTTTTCATACGATAAGATACTCGATGTCTGACCTGTCGGCTGACTATAAATTCGACGGTATACGAACTTCGCATGCGCTTCATTGAATTGCGTCGAAATACCGGCCGGAGTAGCTACAATATTCGCTCTGGAAGCTCCTTCCTCGATAACGGCAACATAACCTTCCTCGCCCGAATTAAGACCGAATACCGGATAGGAAACCGGTGTTCTTCTCGTTGAGGGAGTCGTGGCGGGAATCGACCAGTCCTGACCGTACACCGGGTAATTATAGGCATTTATTAAATCGAGGCCTTCTTTGTTAAAGCGGATCAGACCGCCCGGACCATCCGGTACAAGCAAATAACCGTCAGACCCATTCATGGCTGCCCCCATAAAAGGAAGGAAATTAAGCTCCATCAACAAATTCTCTTTCGTTTCTATAATCCCAAGCTCCGGGATGCGGGCAACCAGTTGATTGTCTTCCAGTCGGTATTCGACGTAAAACTGGAAGCCGAGTTCCTCGATAACGTACATCAAGGCGACTCCCTCTTCGATGCTATGCCATTTTACAGTCGTCGGATATTCTTTCAAATTCGTGTCTTTGATTAAAGTCCTATCGGCGTTAAAGTAACTTAGAACGATAGGAGACTCCAGATGAGAGCGCCATAATCCTTTTGTTTGATCCATCGCCAGCGCCGCGGAATCCGGATTGCTTCGCCACATCTTTCCGCTGCGTTTATCCTCGACCGCAACCTGTCCGGTCTGCGGATCAAACCATAAAGCAGCCTTCTTCTGCTCATACGCTTTGAACCATTGCACGCCATCTAAATTACGGGACTCCACTTGAGGTACATCCGATGTAACGTCCAAGCTGGAGAAGAAGGCCATAGCATCAGTCGTTGAATAAATGTCAGAATTCACGACAACGGAAGAGGGCCGGTTCATCCACAAGACAGCCGAGATGATGATCAGAATGGCGGCCAACGCCGCAGTTCCTTTTTTCCAATGCCTCCGGTCGAACATCTTTATCGCTTTATCGAACACGTAACCACACCTCCTGCCCAAAGCCAGTAACAAAGTCGGTCGCCTGATAGACCAATCCGATCAGAATGAAACCGAATACCCACAGGCAGAGAAACGTGACTACGGAAACCGACATCATGCCGATCGCTTCTTTCAGATTATAATTGTGCACATTTTGGGTGCCGACAAAGATCAGAATAAACACCCAGATGATGATCAAATAATGAGCCGCAGTGTAAAAAATCCCTTCTTGCAAAGTCAGCGCGTTCGACAACCATTGTATCGGTAAAATAAATAATATGTACGGCGCCAACGCATAGCTGTTCACGACAAAAACTTTGCCGAACGAGCCTTCGCCGCGCATAACTGAGCCCGTCAAATAATTGGCTACGATCCAGGAAATCCAGGGCAGAAAATATTTCATGGCCTCCGTTGTCAGATTCAATGTCTCGAACCGCTGCGCGGCGAACAGCATGCTTACGAGTGCTTTGCCCGCAATGATGACTACAAATCCGAGCACTACAAAGAACAAAGCGAATCGCCATCTGACCTGCGTCGATGCAGTAATGTCGTACATCCCGTTCATCGGATGCCGCAGCATGGCGAGCATCTGCTTCCACGGCTCGGCCAGCATGCGTGCCCAGAATGCCAAGCGACTATTTCTCTGCGGTAGATTTACCGCCGATGCCTCGCTCTGATCGTCGGTAAGCCCCGGTTTCTTGCGGCTTCTAATGATTTTCTGGCCAAGAATAAAGCCGATAAGAACAATAGTCAGCACCGTCATTGCCGTACCGAAGTATTGAAGAAGAAAGTTCATCCGCACCTGCCAGTACGATTCCGAATAGCCTTCTTTATCCTTCGCTTGTTCGAAATACGCCATAGCCTGTTCGTTTTCCCCTGCTTTAAACATAGCTTTGGCTATACCCAAGTAAGCTCTGTCGTACATCCCGTTCAAGCGATGAATTTCTTCCCACAGTCCCCTTGCTTCTTCGTATTTCCCCTGGTTATCCAAATAAGAGGCTTGATGGACCAGTTCTCCGAAATGCGTACGTTTCATGACTTGGATGCGATTTAGTTCCCCATCGGCTATATAGAGGGTGCCGTTCGAGTCTGCAACGATACTTGTCATCCGTTTGAACATTCCTAGCCGCTGTTCCGAGCCTACGGAAGTCGCTCCGAAAAGGAACAACAGCTGGCCGTATTTATCATACTGGTATATTTTCCCCTCAGCAGTTTCCACCACCGACATAACCCCATGCGAATCCACGTGAACATCTTGAAAAGAAAACCGCTCCAAAGGCTTCACCCAAGGTGCGAAATTATGATTCATCAGGAGATCGACCCCGCCGAAGTTAAGCCGCTTCAACTGCCCGCTCTTCAAATCTTTGTTGACCGTGAACATAAATTTCTTGGCGTCAAGAGTCACATTCGTAACCGCGCCCGGCAAGCGCGAAAGCTCTTCCTTCAGTTGCTCCTCCGTGAAAAACTTCCTCTTCAAGCTGTCCAGCCAGCTGGTCGGAACTTTATTGGCTCCATAAAAACCCGCAAACGTTCCATCGGGCGCAAGCTGCAACAGTCCCTGATAACCGCCTTTTGTAACCAAGTAAATATATCCGCGTTGATCGACAACCACTTTCAAAGGCGCATACACAAACGTTTTCGGCAGCAGCTCAGAAGACGGGGCAAGCAGCTCTTTCGCGAACTTCCCTTCACGGTCGAAAACGGCGACTCTACGGCTCCCGGTATCCGCGACATAGATTACGCCTTCTTCCGTCACGAATACGCCTTCCGGTTTTCGCAGCTTTGCCTTGGGATCCTGATCAGTCGATTCAGGTATCGTCCGTACAATACGCCCCTCCAAGTCAAGCTGCACGATACGATTATTGCCTGCATCCGCTACATACAGCTCATCCTTGGATGTCATGAATAAATCCTCCGGATGGTTTAGCCCCCCCCACACGGCTTTCGGAACGAAGGCATTGGGGGTTCTAATCCATACGTCATTCGTATCGCTTGAATAGGTCGTATAGGGCAGTTCGGCATAAGCTGGCCGATCCGCTCCCAAGAAGAGAACGACTCCCAAGACAACGGCCAACAGTATTTTAATCATTCGCCTGAGCGTCTTGCTGCTTGTAGGCATCGTTCCACTCCTTTATTTGATGCCCGAATGAGCCATCGTATTCAGTACTCTGCGTTGAAACAGCAGGAAAACGACCAAATTCGGAACAAACATAATCAATCCCGCAGCGGCAGCAACCCCTTGTCCGACCACATTATTGGCCAACCCGTTCGTTAGCGTCATCGTGTAATAAGGAAGTGTTTTCATCGATTCGGTAGAGGTGAACAGTACCGACGTTTCTGTCTGCGCCCATGATCCCTGGAAAGCAAGAATCCCAATGGTGGCTACCGCTGGCATGCAAATCGGCAACGCAATTCGGAAAAAGACGACCCATTCCTTCGCACCATCAATTTTCGCCGCTTCGATCAGTTCGTTAGGGATTTGATCCATAAACTGCTTCATCAAGAAAACGCCTACGGGCGCGGCAAGAAGCGGCAGCACATGAACAAGATAAGTATCCATAATGCCCAAATTCGCTATGACCAAATAGCGCGGAATAGCGACAGTTTCCGGAGCAAACATTAGGGCGATTATTGTAAAGGAAAAGAAAAGCTCGCGACCTATGAACCGTTGCTTGGCAAACGCGTAGGCGGCCAACGAGCTAACGAAAATAACCCCTGCTACTGTAACTAAGGTCGTAAGAACGCTGTTAAACAAATAACGGGAAAACGGGATAACCGTCGTCTGCGATTTCAGAATCAGCTGTTGAAAGTTGAACAACGTCGGTTGATTCGACCAGAATCTGGGCGGATATAGAAATAATTCACTAATCGGTTTAAAAGCATGGTTGATAATAAACACTATCGGCAACAGCATGAACAACGCCAGCAAAGTAAGCCCGATCATTGCAAGAACTTGAAACAGATCGATCTTTTTCCAACGGATTCGCGAAAGTCTTATCCTCAATCCGGTCTTGGGTTTCGGAATATGAACAAGATTCGGCTCCATCTTATTCATCTCCCTTCGTTGCAAATAACCGGAACGACAGCCTAGAGCTTCCGTAGACGAGAAGAAGCAGAACGACGGACAACGCCGACGCGTAACCAAGCTCGTAACGAATAAATGCGTAGTCATCGATATGGTTTGTAATAAGATGACCGGAGTACTGCGGCGTAATCGGTGAACCGGCCAACATGGCACCGATCGATCCCGCCTTCAGCGTTCCGACGACCGACATGATCGCGCCAAACAGCATTTGCGGTTTAATAGCCGGAATCGTAATATAATAAATTTCCTGAAGTCTGTTCGATATTCCATCGATTGCGCCGGCCTCGTACAATTCCGTATTTACAGTCTGCAGGCCGGCAAGCATCGCTAGGAATCCTACGCCCATACTTGCCCACAATGAAACGATAATCATAATATTCATAAAATATTGCGGATCCTGAAGCCATAGTTGCGGATCTCTCACCACACCGATTGACAAAAGGAAGTTGTTTAAGTAGCCTACTCGGTCACCGTTGAAGATGACTAGCCATACGACCGACATAGCAACACCCGCAGATAAAGATGGCGTGTATATTGCAATCGTGAATATATCGCGGATACGTTTGGGAAGCTGATGAATCAACCATGCCAGTATAAAAGACAACGCATACCCCAAGGGTCCGACGATAATCGCAAATTTAAATGTATTCGGAATCGCATTTTGCAAAAAGATGCGATCCCGCGCCAAAATGGTCAAAAAGTTATCCCATCCGATAAAGGTCGGCCTAGAAATAGCATCGAACGAGAAGAATGCCAGCGCGTTTGCCAGAACGATCGGAATAACGATAAAAACCGTGAAACAGATCAGAAAGGGCGCGATGAACAGATAGGAAACCCGCTGCTTCCATAACGTCGTCGTGAATGCTTGCCATCTCTGTTTGATTGATACAGTGGAATTCATGGCGCTCCTCCTTTCCAAGGTTGCACAATTTGCGGAATATCAAGTGTACGCAGCACTGTACCATCGCGATCTCTCAGCTTGAACTCGACCTGCTTCCGTTCCAGTTCCCGATTAATATCGGCAACCGCTTGTTCCATAACGACGCGCGGATTTTTCTTCTCCAGCACGACTTTATTCCACGCGATATCCAAATACCTGCCTGTAAAGTAACCACCGGGAAGCTGGGGAACCTCTTTATACCATTGGAGCTGCTCTCCTATCGATTTGAGGTCTTGCTCAGGCCACGGCAGTTGTTTGAATGCCTCCATATTGGCCGTATTCCATCGGTATTCCGGTCCGTACAATGCTTCGATGTCATTGCCAAAGCGCCGCTGGATGTCCGTAGAAGTCCACCATTTCAAGAATTCCCAAGCATCAGACTGTTTCTCGGATTTCTGAAAGATAACTCCGGCCTGTAATGCTCCTCCGGCCCAGCGAACAACCGTCCCATCTGCCTGCTTCATGCCGGGGATCGGGGCGATCTTCCAACGCCCTGCAAGCTCGGGAGCGGCAAATTGAACTTGCAAATAAGTATTGAAGTCAACGACGCCTATCGGAATGTCGCCGATTCGAAAGTGACTATAGAAGCTGGGCACTTCCTTGGGCATTTGGTACAAATTGAACATATCTGTCCATTGTTCGAAGCCTTGCAGCGCTTCTTCGCTGTCAAGTGCGGAGTGCAAACCGTCGGCAGTATAGTAGGAAGCGCCCTGTTGATACAGGAAGGGCAATCCGTCCTTGGGCGGGATATAGAAATCGAATCCGTTCTGCTGCAGCGTCGGCAGCATCCGCAGGACATCTTCCCATGTGTCCGGAGCGTTTAACTCCAATTGCTCCAAAATATCCGTACGGTAGAGCAGGACATTAAATCCTTGTATTTCGGGCAGTGCATAGTCTTTCCGATCATAATGAAACACCGATAACGCACCGGGGTGGAATCGCTTGGCGACCTCATCGTAGTCGGGAAAACGAGATAAATCCGTCAATGCTCCCCGGGTTGCAAAGTCAATCGGCATCCCCGTGTCGACACCTAACGCCACGTCTGGCTGCCTGCCGGATATATTGCCCAGAATAAGCAGCTGCGGGTCCGGTACAATGTTGATATTAACCTGGATGCCAGTTTCAGCCGTGAAAGTTTCATCCGTTAATTGTTGAATCACGTTGACGTAATCCCGATTACGATTGACCCATACATCTATTGCTTCAGGCTTGTTACGAACATATTCAAAATTGTTAGTAAAGGAACGAAAGAAATTGCCTAACATATGGCCGGTTCGTTGCGACCAATTGGGCTTGATCTTAGGAAGTTGTGCACCGGGCTCGGCGATCCACAGAAAATCCAACAGCAGCGGTTGATCCAGCATACGAAATGTCCATGTTCCTAAATTGTTCTGTATGGATGCAAACAGATTCAATCGATTCGGGATCGTACGCGGATGGTCTCGTAAATCAGTTAGATCTCTGGCCGCCGAATCAAAAGCATTCTCAATATCCGATCGCCCGATTGTAACTTCACCAAGCAAGCTCGACAAATCGGATAAATCCTCAATAATAACCGTCATTTGCTCATAGAGACCGGGAATATATTTCTCCAAATCCCAATCTCGATTGAGATCCGTATTTCCCCCTGTCGAATACGATTTCTCGAAGTTTCCCGTAATTTTCCGAATGGTCTGTTCCAGCTTGCCTATTTTCTGCAAGTTGTGCAGCAGTCCTTCATAAACCGGCATAACTGGAGCGGAGCTGACGGTCATTCTGAGGGTATGCTTCCCTTCCGTCAATTGAAACGGTAGAGGCTGTTCCTCTTCATCTGATAGCGTCAATCCCTTCCAATCCCATGATGAATTGTAAGGGAAACCGACCTGCTGCAATTGCTTGAACGGAGACTTGCCGTCGATCGTAATGGTTCTGTAAGCGTATGCATTATTGGAATATGCCTGTAAATATTTAAATCCGATATGATAAATGCCATCTTTGGGCACATTGAATTCCCATTCAATCCATTCCCCGCTTCTGCGGAACTGGTCGCCTCCGATCGTGTTGTAACGAATATGACCGTCTGCCGCTGGAGATATCAATGCACTATCCGTCGATTGCAGCTGAATCGACGTATTCGACTTAAGCGAGATTTGCTCGGCCTCAACCTTCTGCAGCCATTTACCTGAAGCTGTCGTTGCTGTAAGCTGATCATTTTCCCGTGTGAGCTCATCTGAAAGCATTGGATCCTGAGGGGATACCAAATATAGTCCCTGTAGCTTCATTGCATCCCGGCTAGATATTAGTCGGACTGTGTGTTTCCCCTTGGTAAAAAACCACTTTAAAGGTCTCGGGTCAACTGCGTAGTCGGTTAGTCGTACATTCTTCCAGCCACTTGCCTCAACGGAAGCAGGCCTGCGATCGTTATCAAATTCATCTCGTTCCGGTGGATAAACACTGTCCGAGTAGTGGCGTTTAAGTACAATACGCTCAGCCTCCAGGTAGGGAGAAATGCCATCGATTTGAATCCCTAACCGCAAATCGGTCTTATGATCATCGGCACTATCATAGATCACACCCATGTTGTAATAGCCATCCTCCGGCAATTCTACCGTCCATTCAATCCACCCTTCACCTCCCTTTGACAGCAGACCTATGTCATCCGACAAGAGGTTATATAGCTGCGGATCGGAAAAGTCCGCGTAGTCTTCGGCAGGAAGCAGAAGCGGCTGTTTCAGCAAGGTCGAATCTTGCGTTCCTTCGGGCGCCAACGCTAGCCATTGCAAATAGGTGGGAATTCCGTTCACTTTCTCGATCGGACGTGTTTTGATTTCATTATGTGTATCCCCGTTCACAATCTGCATGGGCAAGGGACCTGTAAAGGAGAAAAGTAGGATAGAAGATAACACCACAGCTTTAACGTATTTCCAACGCCTCAACATATTAAAGCCTCCGAATTTTTATCGAAGAACAAGGCATGGTTCATATCAACGCCAACGACGATCCGTTCTCCCTCTTCGAAACGGGTTTTAGGATCTACACGCACAACGATTCTCTGCTCTTTGTTGTTTGTATACAAGTAGGTATCCGCGCCTAACAATTCCTTAATTTCAATAACAGCCTCGAATACATTCATCTGCTGCTCAGGCTTCGCCAAATCATCATTTCGATAAAGCAGGTTTTCCGACCGAATGCCTAGAATAATCGGCTTATCGATTGATCCGTTATCACGCAGCATTTTGCTCTTATCTTCCGAAATGCGCAGCGTATGCTTGCGTGTTTCAAATAAGCTATACCCATCGCGAACCCTGACCTTTCCTTCAATAAAATTCATCTGCGGTGATCCGATAAACCCGGCCACGAACAAATTTGCCGGCCTACTATAAATTTCCTCGGGCTTCGCAACCTGCTGGATAACTCCATCTTTCATAGCTACAATGCGTGTTCCCATCGTCATTGCCTCTACTTGATCATGCGTAACATAAACCGTTGTTGTACGCAGTCTGCGATACAGCTTGCCAATCTCTTCGCGCATCTGAATACGCAGCTTGGCATCGAGATTCGACAAGGGCTCATCCAAGAGGAATACTTCAGGTTCACGAACAATAGCCCGCCCCAAAGCAACACGCTGTCTTTGTCCGCCCGACATTTGCTTTGGCAATTTATGCAGTTGCGATTCGATGTCCAATATTTTGGCTGCGCGATTTACACGCTCATGAATTTCAGCTTTCGGTAGTTTACTTAGTCTGAGGCTAAACGCTATATTCTCATATACCGTCATATGCGGATATAGCGCATAGTTCTGGAATACCATTGCAATATTGCGATCCTTGGACGAAATATAATTGACAATCCTGTCTCCGATAATAATATTTCCTTCCGATATATCCTCCAATCCGGCCAACATCCGGAGCAAAGTGGACTTGCCGCAGCCAGAAGGACCGACAAGCACCAGAAACTCGCCATCCTCAATCTCCAGATGAAAATCCTTAACTGCTACCCGCTGCTCCCCGGCGTATTGTTTATAAATGTGTTGAAACAATACTTTAGACACGGTCGCTCCCCCCTTATGCTTAGTCAAGCTTCGGGTTTATCCAAAGCTTGACTGTTATCCTCACTGTTGCCTAAATCTCTTCTCCTACTTGCCAAGCTTCTCTTTTAGAATTTCATTAACCTTTTGCATTCTTGATGGGAAAAACTCATGCGCACTGATCTCTTCCTCATAGGCTATGGATCCAAATTCCGTAAAGCTTAGTCCTATTTCTTTACTAGCAGGTATGAATCTTGCAGGATCGAAATGGGTAATTCCCGGCGTATACATTAATACTTCTTTATCGAAGCCCTCATATACTGCCGCGCTCGCGAAAGCTTCCACCAATTCCGGGTCATTGGAGTTCGGGAACGAGCCGCCGAATTGAAACAATGTCTTCTGACCTTCCTTGGTCGCATCCCAGAACTTGATCAATTCCCAAGCTGCCTCTTTATGCTTGCTCGCTTTCGAGATCGACATTGGACTGAGCCAGCCGAAATTAACCTGCTTCGCTGTCCCTTTAGGCATAGTGGCGATGTCCCATTCGAATGGGAATGCCGCTTTAAAGCCTGGGAGAACGGGGCCGATCGCAGTGAAGAATAAAGATTGTCCGATATGGAACGCATTCATTTCAATTTTTGCTTCCGCCGCGCGTTTCGTATTGATTAGTGATCCGTCATTAACCATCAAATCATTAAAGAAGTTCAAATCATCCAATACTTCAGGAACGGAGCCGTCGGCAAGATTTCTCGAGAAATCTTCATTCATCGCCGCCATGTTGGGCGCATGTCCATTTGCCATCGGCAATGCCATCGACACGAAGTTATGCCACCATACGCTGTTGGTTACGCCGAAGTGACCAGCACCCGGATTGGTAGCTGCTTTGGCCATCGTTCTGAAGTCTTCCCAAGTCCAATCTAGTTTCGGCTTCTCCAAACCGTATTGCTTTAATAATTCTTTGTTGTACAGGATGAAAAATCCGTCATTGCCGCGGCTTAGCGCATAAAGCTTGCCATCTCTCTTGAAATTATCCAAATACCCATCGCGATACGGATAGCTTTGGAATTCAGCGTCCTTCTCGGCGTACGGCGTTAAATCTTCGATAAGATCTTCTTCGATCGCCCGATCCAGCGAAGTATTCCAGATAATATCGAGCGGCTGTCCCGCTGCAATGCTTTTAATTAACTCATCTTCGCCATTTTCCGCGTACACGCCCTCCACCGTTATCCAAGGAAACTTCTTGGTGAAAGCCTCGAACATTTTAGGCCAATCCTGATTTTCTGGCGGAATGACCCAACCTACTCTCAGCGTGATGGGCTCTTGCGATTCTGGCGTTGCTTGCGATTCTACCGGGCTAGACTCTGGCTGCTTCGTCGGTGCCGTTGTAACTTGTGGTTCATTTTTACTGCTGCATGCCGCTACAACTACTACCAGCATACAAATTGTAAGCACTTTCAAAATCTTTAATAATTCAAGCTTTTTCATAGATAACCCTCCCGAATTCCATTTTATATTATCTTACATTGAAACCTAATATTGTACCTACTATTTTCGTGTTTTGTATCAATATTAGTTATTGGACTGATCCAAACAGGATATCTGTAAAATAATAATTGCCTCCGGGAGTCTTCGTCTTGGTGAATGCAACTGGCAGCACAAACAGCTCCAAGGGGTCTTTCCCCTTCTGGGCTTCAATTTCCAGTACATGCTCTCCCTGGGGAAGTTCCATCTCGAATAGCCTGTGCATATAGCTGCGATGATAGCCTGGAATGAAATCTCTCATTTCATGATCTTCTAATACGATTTCTCCATTCAAGTGAACTTTTACCGGAAACGGAGTACCGATGATCAACCTGACATTGCGCTTACGTGGATTGATCAACATTGTCTTAGCCTTATATGTTCCCGGCTCTTCCGTTCCCAGTAACTTGGAGAAAGAAATTTGATTTCCAGGAATGACAACTTCAGTATGTTTCGTGCTGTCTGGCCCCCATAGCCTCCAATGGCCCGCTGATAGTAATATAAATCGAACGGTATGGCTGTTCCATAAAGAGTTGTCGTGAAAGCGTTCGATATGGAAGGACAGTTCATAGAATGGCTGCCTATCGCTTCCCGTTTCAACAACCGTTTCCCATACCAGTTTTTCATAAGGTTGAAGCTGATAGTTAGGGGCTTCTTCCGAACTCCATGAGGATGGAACTTCTAACGCAAGCTTCCCCTCCCATGGCTCCTCTGATTGGTTGCTTAGCGTAATAATCAGTTTTTTCCGCTCCGTCATTCCAACGGTAGGTCCTTCAGGCCCATAATCTATCGTCACCTCCAAACCTTGATTTAAAGCAGCTCCTTCAGGAAGCAGGTAGCGGTTGACTTTCACATTTTGCTCCAGCAGCCCACGAGGATTATAATCCCCGATCCATGCACCAGGAACGCGAATGTTGTCCTCCTCAACGTAGGTCGAGCACTGACTATCGATCATAACTGGAATATTCCATATAGCGATGACCTCATTGCTCACTTGCAGCGTGCGTCTTGTGAGCTCATCCAGATCGGCGGGGACAGAAAATCCTTTGATTTGCGGACTTACGACTACACTGTGCCCGATCGGTTTGGCCCATCGTTCCGGTATACTTTCCGCTCCGCCAATGATTCCAAGAATCGCGCCGAGCGTTGCGGCCGTGCAGTCCGTATCGTAGCCGCAATTGGCCGCTTTAAGTATACAATCCTCAAAATTATCGCCGTAAATCCAGCCAAGGATCGTAAACGCTACATTCTGGGGGGCATCCGTAAAATTGTAATTCCCATACTTGCTTACAATTAATTCCCGCGCTTCAATCCACGATTTCCCCATTGTCTTGCAATCCAGGATATCCTTAACCGCATTCGCGATCCGGCATTGCTCAGGAATAAAGGCTAAGCCGATTTGAATGAGCCGATCCCGGTCGGATTCGAGAAAAGCCGCGCTCTCGATCGCCGCAAAGAACATTTCGCCGTATACGCCTTCGCCACCAGCATGATCGACAATCGCGTCCTGATAAGCGTAATAGGCTGCCACTCCAGGTGCTCCTGGCGCCACCATAGCCCAAATTTCCGAACGAATCGGCGATCCCATGCAATCGGTAAACGGATTGTTGAACCATCCGCTTACCGGCGCTTGCAATCCATAGCGCAAGTTCGTGAGGCTATAACCGTACTCGTCAAACGGGAAAAAGACGTGCTCGACCCATTCCTGTCCCAGTTCCTTCGAAGTGATTCTTGCGCCATACTGTTCCAGTACATGTAGCCAGACGAGCTGCAAATCAAGATCGTCGTTAGCTGTAGGCTTATCCGGGATTTCGGGGTAGAAGGTCAAATTCAGTAGTTCTGTTCTTCCCTCGTCATGACCACCCAAAGTACCGCCAATGTTTTTACCGAGCCACCCACCGAATACTTTGCGATAATAATCTTGTTCGTTTAATACGCTTTTTTTCAATCCGCTCACCTCCTCTTATCTTCAATGAATACAACTCAACATCACCATCACCATCATGTCGAATGGATTGACCCAATAGGTGACTCTTCTGTATAATTGTAAGTGTTTTCATTATATGGCTTCCTATTCAATAACAACATTGCTAGGATTAATGTTTGCTTATCGAAGAATGTGTAAAGGAGGCTTCAGAATGGACTACTTTTCTATAAACGGACTGGCCAGACTAGACGTAAAGTGGTCGCGATTGTACAACATAGACCCAAACTTTCTGATACCGCGGGCAAATCCGCACTATGAACTGATCATGGTTGCTGATAGTCCTGTATTCATTCAAGTCGGACAAGAGAAATATACTTTGAACGGCGGGGACTGCTTACTCTTGTTGCCTTGGGAGGAGCATTTCGCCTGGAAACCCGGGGGCGGCAGCTTCTTCTGGGTTCAATTCTCATCCGACCCGTCACTTGAATTAATAGATGCAGGAGATAATTTAACCTCGCTGCTTAAGATTTGCCATACGAGTTCAAATTTTTTACGTACTTCTACTAATGAACATGCAGGGAAACTAATTATTCCTCGTCTTTATACTCCGTCGCGTCGTTATGAATGCTTGCATACGTTCGAAATCATGATCAACGAATTCAACAAACCGAAAGGTTATTACCATTATCGATTAAATCGGTGCTTGGCCAAATTAATCGAAATATCCGCGGAGGATTTACTGGATAAAGTCATGTCCGACATCAACTTGCCCGCATCCATCATCACTTACCAACGACTCGTGGAAATATTGAACGAAAGCTATATGCTGGAATGCACCGCTGCGTCTATAGAGAGAATGCTAGACCGAAAATACGAATATCTCTGCAACATATTCAAGAAATATTCGGGCATAACGATTAACCTGTATCTGCAACAACTCCGTATACAAAGGGCTAAGTATTTGCTTCGTGAAACCGAGAAGTCCGTGCAAGATATCGCCTTTGAATTAAGCTTTGAGAACCCTTTGTATTTCAGCAAAACGTTCAAAAAGCTGGAAGGATTATCGCCTTCGCACTATCGTGATAAATTCCAAACACTCTTATCTGCTGGCAATCCATCCTTAACTAAAGCAACAGCTCCTAATCTTTATTAGATAGGAGCTGTTGTTCATCTATTCAAGAATGAAGCCTTTAAAGTCCACTTTTGTTGACGCTCCCGTGAATACTTCCAATTTATATAAGCCTAGATCCAATTGATCGATAATCGACTCTTCACCGGCTAAACGTTGGATGTTGCCGTTAATTTTTACATAGGTATCCGGCGAACTACCTTTATATGCCTTCAACGTCAGCTTTCGCTTGGCGTTTACGAACACCCATGCGGACATAATAATCCTGTCCATCGAATCCGTCTTCGTGTAGTCCACAAAAACTTTGAAGCTGTCCGTCGGCATCTCAGGTATTGTCAACCAGTCGTCAGGAACGCTGTCTTTGATTTTCTGACTGGAATAATCGATTTTGGTATAGCCGTCCACGATGATCGTACGAGGGGATAAGCAAGTGAAAAGGACTTCCGCCTCGTACCGATGGCCGATGTCTCCAAAGTGCAAATGGTCTGAAATGATTTTCTGCGCGCTTATAGAAGAATACAGGAGAAACATTTCCGTATATGCATTCATATCAACGAGCTGAAGTCCGTACGTTTCCGCCAGTTCTCTTTTCACTTCATTGGCTATGCTCGCGATATGCTCGCTCGTTCTCATAGGGTAGTCTTCCGCATATTCCGTTTTTACCCCCGGCTCGAGTATCGCTTGGGTTGTCAGGAGAAACGGTTGGATGTTCTTCGAATAGCACCAGTTAATCATTCGTTCGATACATCCTTTGAATCCGTCCCTATACGCTTTTTCGTTCGGATAGAGAAGCCGGTCGTTGATTCCGAAGCCTATTCCAATCATTTGAGCATCATGATAGGCGGAAGATTCACCAAACTGTTCCTCCAAGACCGTTATCGCCCAACTCGCATTCGTTCCGGTAAAGCCCGAGTTATAGATGCGCAATATTTCGTTATTAGTAGCTTGGCGAAGCAATTCCTCCAGTTTCTTCGAAAAAGCGTTAGGCGAAGTGCCGTCTATTCCAATCGTATTGGCAACCCACCCCGTCGTATTCGCGCCGTCGACCGTACTATCTCCGAAAAAAGCAATCGGGAACTTGCTTCCTTGCAGCCATTGCGTCCATGCATCATTGAACGTACATATTTTTTGCGGTATCCGAACATCATTTGATTGAACTCTTGAATTTGAATCCAAAGCAAGCTTCACCTCATTAATTAGGATCATGTAATATGTTATTGCCTTAATGATAGCAACTTTTATTGCCATTAGAAATGATCTGGATTAAGATTTGCACACTTTAAAATCATAGAGGTCTATAGTATAACTGCAGAAGTCTTGAAGATCGTTGGCAATGGGCAAGAGATCGTCATTCAATATCTGACCCCATACATCGAAACAGCGACAGTCAAAGGACGATAAAGTCCTGGACTGTCGCTGTGTTATCCCTTATGTCTCTGGTATCCTGACCCCGTATCAGACCCCTGATACCGGGACAATGTTTCTGAGCCCGTTCAGCTGCTCTTCGATGCGTTTGCATGCGTCCTCTGGCGTCTCCATATTGGCCCACAACAAGCTGAGCTCCTTCTGAACAAGCTCGAGCTCCGACTGGCTAAGCGACAAATCGCGGAGCGTCGATGCATACGGCAGTACCTCTAGGAATACGTTGTAGCACTCCGGATGAATGTCGGGGTCGAGGAGCCCATCATCCTCCGCGACCTCGCGCAGAATCGGAATCGTGCAGCCCTGCTGCTTCAACATCGTCTGGGCGGTCTTGCTCGTCATAAAGGTAATGAAGTCCTTGGCAATCTCGGGCTGATTCGTCTGGCGATTGATGGCCAGGCTGCCTCCGATCAGCAAAGTAGCAGGCTTCTTCCGCTGCGGCAGCGGCAGTACATCCCAGCGAAGATCATGGCCGCGGAACTCGTTCATAAAGTAATAGGTTGTGAGAACCATCGCTACGCGTTCCTTCTTGAACAAGCCCTCCGCCAAATAGCTGCTGCCGTGCGAATAGATCGGTGAAACTTGATGCTTGTACATCAGGTCGACGCAGAACTGCAGCGCTTCAACATTATTGGACTCGGAGAATACGGATGCTCGGCCGTCCTTCTCAATGAATCTGCCGTCATTTTGAAGCATAAATACGGGCCAGCGGTTCGGCGATGCGGAGAAGCAGAAGCCGAATCGATCGATAACCTCGCTATCCTTTCGCTGCACGGTGCATCGCTCCGCCAAACTCAACAGATCGGACCAATCTCTCATCGAATCATGCAGCTCGGCGCTTGCGTCCTTGATCAGCCGCTCATTATAGCAAATGACAGTCGGCGAAAACACGATCGGCGTCGATACCACTTCTCCCTGCACCGTAAACATGTCGAATACTTTCTGATAGCTGTCCCGCTCGATATCGATACCGGCAGGCATATATGGCATCAAGATGTCCAAATGATCCTTCTCGATCAAATGGCGAATATGAATATCAGAGAGAATGAACACATCGGGCCCAAACCCGTAATTGATAAGATGAACCAAATTATTAATATATTCTGCCTCTGTCAGAAGCAGCAGCTCTACCTTGACATAAGGATGCGTTTGCTCATACAAAGCAATCAGATTACGAATGATATCAAGCTCGTAAGACGTGGAGAACCAGGCGACAGTCAATGTCTCGCGCTTAATATCCTCGCCCGGAATGCGCACTCGGTTGCCCTTGCCCGCAATCTTCTCGATAAGACCCTCGTCGACAAGCTTAGCCAACACCTTGCGAACCGACACGCGGCTGATCTCATACTTCTCGCTAAGCGTATTCTCGGGCAAAATAAATTCGCCAGGAAGAAGACTGCCTGTAAGAATCTCGTTTCGCAACTCCTGCTGTAATCGGTTATACCGATCTTCAAAACTATTGGTACGTTTCAGCATGCCGACCGGCTCCCCTCTCTGCCGCATTCACGACAGTCCATATCCACCAGCTATATCTTCCTTATATTGTATATTAGTCTTCAATATTGTAACATATTTTCACTTGCAGGTCATCCTTCCTCAACCGCGTCTTTCAGCCATCGATCAAGAAAAGCATAGGCCGCTTTCCGAATCGTAGGGGGGAAATCATGACCGCTGTTGCCGAACAGCACCTCGAGCCGGTCTTCTGCTCCGAGCACCCGATACAACTCGCCGAGCTCCGCCAATGCCTTCGCTGCCGACTGCCAATGCGGGAAGATCCGATCCGACATGCCGCTCCAATTAAAAAATGGCGTCGGAGCTGCAAGCGCGGCGATCTCATGATACTCGAACGGCACATAGCCAGTCGATAAGCATTCGCTGATTCGCGGCAAGTGGGAGAACCAGTCCCTCTGTCCCCAGCGGTTCGGATCGGGATCCCCCGCGAAGGTCGCAAAGCCGCAGCTTGAGACAACGGCCTTTACTCGGCGATCGAAACCGGCAAGAAAGAACCCGTTGTAGCCGCCAAGCGAGTGGCCGATCGCCCCTATTCGCGTCGCGTCCACGAACGGCAAAGCAGACAATACATCCAGGCTTTGCCGATGGTCATGCAGCATCTTCCCGACTGCCGTCGAAGTCGGATGCATGGCGTAAAACGGCGCGGTCCGGAAAGCTTCTTCGCCCTCGTAGATGCGTTCTCCTGCCGTGATCGTATCTGGCGCCAGCACGACATAGCCCCGCGCTGCAAGCTCCAAGCCGTACGCCCGATTGGCACGCGCCTCGGACGACGCAACATCGGCTTTGCCGGAGGCATGCGTCGGATGCAGCGCTAATATAGCAGGGAGCGGAGACTGAGGCGCCGGATCGTCGCCGGGGATGAGCAAATAGGCGGTTACCTTGTCGCCGAAGCCGGTAGCGTATCGCAATTGTACGCGTACATGATTCGGCTCCCGCACCGTCTCCAGTATTTCCGGCTGCGGATCAACGGGCGCGGGAATCTCCCCGACATATTCCCTCCATGCCGCCTCAATCTCCGCGCGCCGTTGCCCCCATGCCTCGGCGGTGCCGGCCTCCTTGCCGACGGCAAGCTTCGGCACGTTGCCTTCATTCAAATCCGATAATCGATACTTCATAAAATCCCTCCTTTCGGCTTTCCGCCGTTTATACTTCCAATTGATAGCTCCACAGCCGCGAGCCCGATGCAAAGAAAACCTTGTCCCCGGCGACGGCCAGACCCGCCGTTATCGCAACAGGAGGCTCCGACAGCTTCACCGCCTTGGACAGATCCGGATCAAGGCGGAATATCGCCCGACTGAGCGCACCGTAGATCGTTCCGTTCGGATCGGCCGCGAGACCGACTCGCACCGGCGAACCCCACTCCGACAAATCCGCTTCGGCGCAGAGCCTCTCCTCCTCAGGGTCGAACACAAAGTAACGAGAAGCCTCGGTCATGCCATGTATACGTCCCTTGCGGTCTGCATAAATCCAGACGATCTCCCGCGCTTCTACGGGAGACCATACCCCGTCCACCGTTCGGCTATCCCAGTGCAGCCGATACAGCTTGGCTCTCGTCTCCTTAGGCGCAGCTCCGCCCGGCGTCTCGATACTCGTGGCCCCGAATATATGACCCGACTGGCCTTCCGCAAGACTGATCGTGCTCTGGAAGGGAACTACCTGATCATGCGTCAAAAGCATGTCCTCGCCTGTCGTTATATTATGGAGGCATAAGCCTCCTCCGACAGCGCCGTAGCCGGGATAACCGCCATACAGCACATGCTCCCCGTCCGAATGCGCCAGCGCGCAGCGTGGGCGGTGCACCTCAGGGTGACTGGCAACAAGGCGCGGATTGCGCGCTTGGTTCGGGTCCCCGGCTTCGGCCTGGACAGGCAGCCTCGTATCCATCAGATGCAGGTGCCCTCCCGGATAAGCGGCTCCGGCTAGCATCGGACCAACTGAAGCATAGGCGCACAGGTTGCCGCCTCCGCCGAATTCAATCACATGCCCTCCGAAGCTGCGAAGCCGCTGCTCGCCCGGCTCATATCTAAAGAAGTGAAGCGGATGGTTGCTCGTTCCGTATACATGCCCGTCCGCTCCCGTACTGAGCGGAGACAGCTGCGCGCCGCCGCATTCGTAACGAAGCGGAATCATTCGCGTGCTTGATCCCTCCGCCGCCCGCAGCCTCAGCTCTCGTTCGGCCAGATCATGCTTCTCGATTTTCCATGCGCCCGATAGCTGACGATGCAGCCGATAGAACGCCGCTCCGGAATATAAAGAAGGCGGGACATCGCGCCAATCAACCGGCGTTGCCTGCCCGCCGCGAAGCCGCATCCAGCGGTATCGTTCCGGCGTCTCCGCTTCCCGCAAATCAGCGAACGCCCAATGACCATACACGGAGCCGTCCGCAGCCGCGTAAACAACGCCCATCCCTCTCGTCCGCTCCTCCGTCGGGACAAGCTGAACCGTGCGTCCATCGGACGGCCGAAAGGCGATCAGTCCCCTCCGTTCTGTGCCGATGCCCGCATACACCCAGCCTGCTTCATCAACCGCGAGATGACTCGGGTACTTTTCCTCTGCATCAAGCTGGCCTAACGGAATAACGCGTCTCTCCGAAGGCACATAACCAAACAATCTGCAATGAGGATAGGCCGCAAAATATATCGTACCCTCCGCCGACTCCGCATAGCTGAAGCCGACCAGTTCACCCTCCAAGCCGACGTCCTCGGCATGAAGGAAGCTGCAATCGAACGGATCGAACGCCATGAACTGCGTCCCGGCTCCGGCATAGAACATGCCTTCCGAACTGGCAAAACACATATATGGATATTCTGTGTTGCCATTCGGGAACGGAACCTGCGTGCAGCGTTCCGTTGCCGGGTCGACAACGAGCAGAAATCCCTTCGCCAGAATGACGACGCGCTCGTCGCCGTTGCGGCTCCGGCACACCGCGGCCGTTCGCGACTCTACCACAGGCGCAGGAACGCCATGCTCTGTATACTGCTGCATGCTCACCATCCCATTTTCACAAGTCATCGATTTCGATTTCGCAGATTTACTTTTTGTAATACGATGCGACCTTGCGCACCCCTCGAATAATATCTTCTGCATCTGTATCCGAATAAAACTCTTTGATCGGAATTTGTATGGCTGTCTCTAAAATTTCTTCGGCTACCGGGCAATCTCCTTGTTGATACGAACGATCCGTCAAATCAAACGGGAAGTGGCTGTTCAGATAGGCCTGCTTCCGCTGGAACAACGGCTGCTTGTAGACCACTTGCGGGATATAGCCGGGTCGGCTCGGAATCCCCTCCGCTTCAAGAGCCTCGCTGAATTGCTGCCTCGTGCAGGATAAGGCGGACAAGTCAAGCCTCATCATGTAGAACCAATACGTGCAGGCCCCGCCTTCAGTCACCTGATGAACATGTATGCCCGGGGTTCCGCGCAGTCCTTCGGTAATCCGATCGCCGATCGCCTGCCGACGTTCGCAAATCCATGACAGCTTTTTCAGCTGCGCGATGCCGACAGCGCCTTGCAATTCGGTCATTCGATAGTTGGGGGCAACGTAATGGAGCTCGCGCTGCACCTCTGTCCCGAATCGATGATAGTTTTTGTCCGCGAAGCCGTGTGTCCGATAATAGTCCGTCTCCTCGCCGGAATTCACCGTAACCATACCGCCGTCGCCGGTCGATATATGTTTGAAATCATTGGTGCTAAAGCAGCCATAATCGCCAAATGTACCCGCATAACGCCCCTTGTACCGGGTCAAGTAGGCTTGAGCGCAATCTTCGATCACCTTAAGGTTGTGACGCTGCGCAATCGCCATGATCGCATCCATGTCGCAAGGATTGCCGGCCAGGTGAACAACGACAATCGCCTTCGTACGCGGCGTAATTCGCGCCTCGACAGATGCGGGATCCAGATTGTACGTATGCGGATCCAGATCGGCGAATACCGGGATGGCATTCTGGTACAGGATGCCAATCAGCGTTCCTTGGTCCGTAATGGGACTCGTAATAACCTCATCGCCAACGGTTACGCCCGCCGCGCCGAGCGCCACATGAATCGCCGCCGTTCCGGACGATGTCGCAACGCTGTGCTTTACGCCGTAGATGGCATTAAAGTCATCAAGAAACGTTTTGACCTTATTGCCAAAATGATAAAACAGCGTCTCTTGCTCCAGAGCCTCCAGAAGCTCGCGAGCCTCCTCGACCCCGAATCGTTTGCCTGTGCTAAATGCGGTCGTCTTCGTTTTTGGCCCGCCCAACAGCGCGAGCTCCTCCGTCTTGCTTATCATTTCATTGCCCCTTTCGGCCCTTCGGCTTTATTGTAATGAGGATAACGCAACGGATTGTTGCCGCGATGCTCCTTCGAACTCGACCTGCAGCAAAACGCACGGGAGTCCAAATCGGTTCACCGCGCCTTCGGACGACTCCCCTGCAAACAGCGGACGATAAGCGGCGATTGCCGTTCTTTCGCCTTCTACGCGCAAGCGTCCACCCTCGCCAAGTCCAATAATCCGCAGCTCGCGCTTCGCCCTCACCCAGTCATTGATTTCGGCTCCGGTCCAGAACTCGAATCCGAGCTTCTTCGCTTCGCTTGCTGTAGTCACCAACGCTTTCCGAACCTCCGGCTGCTCATGAATATGCTTTTGATGATAAAGAAAATGCGCGACGCCGCGAACCTCCATCACCTTCTCCAGGAAAGGCGCAATAACAGACGTATCCGATAAGGCCGGATGCATCAGATCCTGCGTCAAGAACCCAATTTCCAGCACATCGTAGAGACGATTGTATTCGTCCGCCCAGGCGATCGGGAAGTACGGATGGCTTGTGCAGAACGGGAATCCAACATTCCCCTTTTTGCTTGGACCGCGTGTTTGGTCGGACTGAATCCCGGCCTCCTCGCACCAGCGGAACAGCTCGCCCCAGCCTTCAAACCTCGTATAGTGATTTTTATTGGATGTCGCCGCCGGAAGACCGGTTGCCTTCTTGAACCAGGACGCTTGGCGATTAAATTCCTCTTGCGACCAAATGCCTTGCTCGATCTCCAGAGCGTTATAATGAAGCGCAAGCTCATGACCCGCCTCCCGTATCATCGGATACAGTTCCGGGGAATATCCCGGTTCAATCATGCACCATGTCGATCTTACGCCGCATTCGCTTAACACCTCGAGAGTCGTCCGGCCCGCATCGTCGCTATTAAAGTCGCTGTCATGCGAGATCATAGCAACCGCCTCGACTCCCGCCGGCCAGTAGTCGACGAAGGGCACAATCAGATCGGAGGTCGATGCCGCGGACAGAAGCTGATGCATAAACGCCTCTCGCCAATAATCGGCGTACGGATGCTCATAATAAGGCATACCCGTTGCCGTGTGCGTTCTGTCGGCTTCCCAGTCCAATTGGCATTGGTCGTCCGCCTTCAGAATCCCTTCATTGAGGGCCCCTGATCCGTCCTGCGCCGGAATGCCGTCTTCATAGACGGGCAGCTCGCCTTGCTGAAGTCGTACGATCAGAGTAGGAATATCTACGGCCCAGCGGGCGATTATCCCCTTGCCAACCCGGAACGTCTGCAGAAGCGGCCCAGCGACGGCGCCATCTGCAGCTCCGACGCGAACCATGCCGTCTTCCTCGCAAGAAAGCGCAAGCGAACCCGCATCCGAGGACGTATGCAGCCATGGACGCGCCCGAAAGTATCGCATCGGGCGACCGCCGCCAGGCTCGCCTGATAGTGATGCATAGCCAACCGGCACCTCTTGCAGCTGCCGGCAGCCGAGCCGAGCCGCCAAGTATGGCAAACCCGCGAAGGAAATGACGATACCTCCTCGCTCTGCGAAGTCCCATAGACTGCTTTCCGATTCCATACCGCCGGTAAGCGCCGCAATAACTATATCAAAATCGCCAGCGTCCATTTCGTCCGCCGAGTCGAAGCTCCTGAATGGAATACCCGCAAACGTCATCAGCTCCTGGATGTAGAGCTGAAAAACGTTAGCATGATGCTGGTGAATACGAGCCGTAGCCAGCGAATCGAGATAAATGCCGATTTTTGCCATTTTCATAGATTAAACGCACCTTTACTCTTCGTAATAATTTCCATCGATAGCAAATCGGGCTATGATACATAGCCCGATCCGCTATACGTTATTTCCAACGGCGCTCTGTATAGCCGCGTTCCTTGAACACTGCATTATATTCTTCGATGATCTGAGATCCGCCGCGCGACAGATATTCATTAACTACGGCATCCCAATCGGAAATCGGACGTTGGCCGACGATCATTTTAGTCTGTTCGTTCATGAGGAACTGCATCAGCTCTGCGCCTTTCGCCGCTTCCGTCTCGGACACGACCCCTACGTTCGGCTGGAAGTATTGCTTATAGTCTTTGCTCATCTTCACGAGATCGGTTGTTGCCTGAATGAGCTTCGGCTCCGTGTAGGCCGACTCGAACTCGGGATCCTGATCCGGAAGCACCCATGCCGTGTTGTCCTGGAAGTAGTGGTAAGGCTGACTGCCCTTCTCCGGCTCAATGACTTTACGCTTGCCGTCCGCAACCTCGTAGCCTGCGCCTTCGCCGCCGTAGAACCAGTCATGATCCGCATTGGAAGCATTTTGTTCGGCCATTGGGTAGAACTGACGGGAGAACTCATGCATGTCGAGAATTTTCTTCAGCTTCTCGGGATCATCCTTCAGCTTGGCGTTAAATGCATTGAAGCGAGCATAACCCTTGCCGCCAACAAATCCTTGAGAGCCGTCTGGCGCCAGGAATGGAGGAAGCACTGCAAATTCCGCATCCGGCGAAATCTCGAGCAAGCTTGTCATGTAGTCCTGGGACATGCCTCTTGGCGCAACCAGGAACAGGCCAGCCTTGCTGGAATAAAACTCATTATTCGTATCCGCCCAGTTAATAACGGCGAAGTCCGGCGTCAGCGCCTTTGCTTGATACAGCTTGTTAAAGAATTCGATAAGTTCCTTGCGGCCTTGCGAGATCATGCCAGGAATGTAATTCCCTTTCTCGTCCTGGTGGTAGTAAGAATCGAACTGCCAGTACGGCCCCATAGCATAGTTCGGGTTGATGTTCTGTCCGATTGCCATGCCATACGTATCCTTATTGCCGTTCTTATCCGGATCGTCGTTCGTGAAAGCGATGAGCGTGCTAGCCAGTTCCTCATAGTTCGTCGGAACGGGCAGACCCAGGTTGTCGAGCCAATCCTTACGGATATAGAAAGAGCTTGACTCTGTCGGAGACCAGGACGGAATGCCGTAGATTTTGCCATCGATGGTGAATGGCGCCCAAAGCTCATCCGGAATGGCCTTCAGCGATGGATACTGATCGATATAGTCGTTCAGCTCAAGGAACGCGCCTTGCTTCGCCCAGCGAGGGAAATTATCCGCGCGGCTGGCCTCGAAGCCGATCATATCCGGCATCGACCCGGAGGAAACGACTGCGCTCAGCTTCTCTGGATACGTTTCCGCCGGAACCTTTTCAACGAAGTAGTCCACGTTAAACTTTTCATTCAGCTTCTTCAAGCCTTCACCGTCATTAGGTGCTGGGTTTCCATAAATGTACGTAATGCCGCTAATCTTATGAACCTTCTCTGGCGCCGCGCTTTCCGCCGGCGTCGACTGCGTCGGACTTGGCTTCTCGCTGCTGCTGCCGCCAGCATTGTTTCCGTTCGAGCATGCTGCCGAAACCAACATTGCGGCAGCTACTGTCGATACGAGGTACGCTTTCTTTTTCATCGTCGAACCCTCCATTTTTGTCTTTTCACAACTTCCCATCATTGCCTGCTCATGCTCGCCTAGCCAATCGGACTGCCCGCTACACCACATAGGCTAGCCCTTTACCGAACCGAGCATCACCCCCTTGGCAAAATGCTTTTGCAGAAACGGATACACAATCAAAATCGGGAGCGTTGCCATTAAAATCGCAGCCATCTGGATCGTCACCGGAGGAGGCGGATTCTCTAGCATGAGCATCGCTTCGTTGCCTAACGCTGCGGTCGCCTCGTTCATAATGACAATCTGCCTCAGAACGACCTGGATCGGCCATTTGGAGGAATCATTCAAATAGAGAACGCCTTCAAAGTACTTGTTCCAATAGCCTACCGCATAAAACAATCCGAAGGCGGCCAGCGACGGCTTGGACAGCGGCAGCATAATGCTTGTAAATATCCGCAGCTCGCTCGCGCCGTCAATTAGGCCGGCTTCCGTCAGCTCGTTCGGTATACTTAAGAAAAACTGTCTCATCACGATCAAGTTGAAAGCACTGATCGCCGACGGAATGATAAGCGACCATGTCGAGTTCATCAACCCGACTTCCTTTACGACCAGATACGTCGGAATCATGCCAGCGTTAAACAGCAAAGTGAAAATAATTAGCAGCAATATAATGCGTTGTCCGGTCACGTTTCTCGTTAGACCGTATGCCATGGTGGCCGTCAGCAGCAGACTGACAACGGTGCCCACAATTGTGATGTACGACGAGACGCCCAATGAGCGAATAAAGTTGTTGGAGGCAAGAATCGTCTGATACGCATCCGTCACCCAATGGGTCGGCCACATAATAAATTCTTTCTCCAACACATCCCGCAAGGATGAGAACGATACGGAGAAAATATGCAGGAATGGGAACACCATTAACAGCGCAACGATAGCAAGCAGCAGCCAGTTGGCAGCGTCAATTATTCGATCGGTTATAGACCGGTTATACATAGATGCAAATCACCCGACCCTCTCTTTAGAATTAATACAGTCCATCTTCGCCGAACCGCTTGGCGATCCGGTTTGCAATGACCACGAGCACGAGGCCGACGGCGCCCTTGAACATGCCTACCGCTGTCGCAAAACTGACATCGCCTTGCTGAATCCCCTTGAAGTACACATAAGTATCAAGGACGTTGCCGGTATCCATATTAAATGGATTAAGCATCAGGAAAATCTGCTCAAAGCCCAGGTCTAGCACGTTACCCAAACGAATAATAAACATGATCACAATAACGCCGCGAATGGACGGGAGCGTAATATGCCATAGCTGCCTCCAGCGATTGGCGCCGTCGATAACGGCCGCTTCATAAAGGCTCGTATTGACCCCGGCCAGCGCGGCCAGAAATATAATCGTGCCCCAACCGGATTCCTTCCAGATGATCTGCAATGTGATCAGCGGCTTAAAGAACGCGGGATCCGTCAGAAACGGGATGGCTTCTATCCCGAACCATGAGCCCAGCACGGTGTTAATCAGACCTTCTCCCCGCAGGAATACGGTGAAAATCCCCGCTACGACGACCCATGACAAGAAGTGGGGGAGGTAAACCATCGATTGCACAAATCGCTTGTATGTGCCGTTACGCACCTCATTGAGCATGAGCGCAAGCACAATCGATACCGGGAATGCGACTAAAATTTGCAGAAGCGCGATATTGATCGTGTTCCAGAGCACTCTTATAACTTCATCATCTTCGAAAATACGGGCGAAGTGGGCAAAGCCGACCCAGTCGCTCGCCCATATCCCTGCAAACGGGTTGAAATCCTTGAATGCGATTACAAGACCGGCCATCGGAAGATAGCGGAACACAAGGAAATATAAGATGCCTGGCCATATCAGCAAATGAACGTAACGTTCCTTCCATAACCGCAGACCTATTCTTCCCCATGCGCTTCGCGACTTCGTGCTTCCCTGAACCGGGACTGTTGTTCGTATCATTACTTGCTCAGCACTCCTCGCTTTTCGTAAATTTTGATCGTTATTTGAACATGTATTTTACCTGTATTTTATAGCGTGTGCCTATGACTGTCAATCCTTTTTTTAAAAATGAATGCGTTTTCGATCGCACAATTGTAAGCGAATTCAAATAATAACCTGATTCCGCCTAACCAATGCGTCTAGCGGGAACGACTGCCGCCTAGGGCAACCGTTCCACCTTTCCTTCGCCATCAAGGCGCCTTAATATGCGTCGGCAGCGTCTCCCGTAATCCGGGCGCAAATAAGCCGTGTCCCCGTCTTATGTGCAGGAACACGGCTTATCTGTTGCTCGAATAGTTTGCGAAAAGAGAACCAGCGTCTGAAAACGGAGGCAGAAAATTGAAATGGTGATAGGTGTTACTCAAGCTGTTATTATGCTCTGTTATACGCATCATCCCATGGATTAAATACGGAACCCTGACAACGCTCAATATCTTGAACATTTCGAGTAACAACGATCAGATTATGAGTAATCGCAGTTGCTGCTATAAGGCTATCCATCGCAGGAAGTTTTACTCCGTTCCTTTCTGAAATTCCTTGTATCCTGCCCCATGTTAATACAACGTCCAGCTCGATAGGCAAAATCCTTCCTTCAAATCGTTTTTTCAGATCTTGGTTCACCCAGGTTTGCAACCGATCTGCTCGAGACTTATCACTCAATTTACTAATTCCTTTTTGTAATTCACCGAATGTGATAACGCTCAAAAATAAATTCATCTCATCACATTTTTCTATCCAAAGAAGAACACCTGGGTTAGGCTCCTTTTTGACCAATTCTGATATGACATTAGTATCCAGAAGATATTTCATATATCTACCTCTCGCGAAGGGGCTGTACTTCTTTCCAAATCAAGTTGTAAATCATCAGAAAAAGGTGATTCTTGAAAAAAATCTGTTAGACTGGATTTCATTTGTGTGAGCCGATTATACTCTTCAATTGACAAAATGATTGCAGTGGGTTCGCCTCGTACGCTAATGATTTGAGCTCCTTCGTCCCTAGCCTTTTTAACAACGTAGCTCAATTTGTTCTTCGCCTCTTGTAGTTGCCATTGCATTATCGATCCCTCCAATAATCTAGACAGTCTAGCCATATTATAACACAGAATACCTTATTATAATCGCCTTATTTTTAGAACTAACCAGCGTTGTCGCGATCTGATCGAGATCCATGAGACCGATGAATTCCCGGGTCGGCTGTCGTCTATATAAACGAAGGCATAAATGAACACAAACTAATTTGACGAAGAGGTGTTTTGAAGATGGCATTAACGTCCGCATTCACGAGCTTCAACCTGCCTGTAAAAAACGTAGAACAATCGAAAGCGTTCTTCACCGGACTTGGATTCGAGCTCAACCTGCAATTTCCTGAGAGCGAGAATTCGGTAGCCATCGTGATCGGCGACAACCTGCAGGTCATGCTGATCAATCAAGCATTCTTTAATACGCTCACGGAGAGGGAATCCGTCGATACGAGCAAGTATGCGCAGATGACGATTGCATTGGCCTTCGAGAGTCGGGAAAAGGTCGATGAAATCGTGAATACCGCGGTCTCCTTGGGCGGAAAATTGCACGCTGAACCTGAAGATCATGGGTTCATGTATCATTGGGGCTTCGTGGACTTGGACGGCCATCTGTGGGCCATTAACTACATGAACATGGATGCGGCACAAGGTTAAGGCTAACGGATATCACGTTCATACTAGGGTTCATAAAGAAAGACGCCGGGTATCTTCCCCGGCGTCTTCTTTGCGATGATTAGTTTTCATTCATGATGGGAATATCGACAAATCCAGCTTGCGAATGCGTGCAAAGTCGGAAATCAAATCGACCTCGGAGATCTTCCCGTTCTTGAGCGTAAATTGGAGTACGTAAAGAAGTTTTCCCTGCGGAGCGGCGATGACGCCTATAGAACCGTTCACGAGAGCCACCTGAGCCGCTTTCGCCCGTCCCGATACATGCTTGGCCAATGCTGCAGCGCCTCGAATCACTCGAACAGCTTCAAACTGACGATCATCTCGAAGTACGACGTCTGGATCGAGCGTTGTAATCAACGTATCGAAATCGCCTGCGTACGCCGCAGAGAGGAATGCGTCGACCAGCTCGCGTTGGCTCGACAGATCGGGATTCAAATGCGAAACGTCCCCATGGACTCGACGGCGTGCCCGGCTTGCAAGTTGTCTGGTCGCCATCTCAGATTTCCCTACGATCGGGGCAATTTCGGTAAATGGCATCATAAAAATATCGTGAAGCACGAATGTAATGCGTTCCGCTGGATTCAGCTTACCGAGCACGACCAGCATCGCGAGACCAACAGATTCCGCCATCAACGCTTCCTGTTCAGGATTGCCTCGAGCTTCATCGCTTACGATTGCCTCGATCAAGTATCCTTCCAACGCTTCCTCCCTTCTGGCTTTTCGTGTACGAAGCATATCAAGGCATACTCGAGAAACAACCGTTGTCAGCCAGCCTCCAAGGTTCTTGAGATCGGTGGTATCCGATCGACTTAAGCGGAACCAAGATTCTTGCACCGCATCCTCCGCTTCGCTCAACGATCCAAGCATTCGATAAGCCACCCCCTGAAGATGGGAGCGATGCGCTTCGAATTGCTCAGCCAACCAATCCTGCGTAGCACTCATCTTCCAGTCCTTCTTCCTAATGGATTTTTCCCGAACATGTCACAAACCCGAGTTTTGATCCGTCAACTTAGTGAGGGCCGATTACCGGCACCGACATTTAACAAAGGAGTGTTTCCAATGAAACCAAGAATGAACAACCCCGCCATGATTTTACCAGAAGCAAGTCAAGCCCTACAAGCGCTTGGCAAAGCCTTGTTCGGATCTGCAGCGGTTGTGGGACTCCCGAACAAGACATTGTTTCTTGCTTATCTCCGTGCGAGCCAAATCAATGGAGACAGCGTGTGCGTCGATCTCCACTCGCGCAATGCGCAAGCGGCAGGCGAAACGGCAGATCGACTTCTCGCCGTTTCGGCATGGCGTGAAACTTCCCACTTCAATGACGCGGAACGAGCAGCCCTTGCGCTCAGCGAAGCCGTTACCCGAATTAACGACAGAGCAGATTCCGTGCCTGATGAAATCTACGACGAGGCTTCCAGACATTACCAAGAACAGGAATTGGCGACTCTGATCGCAGGTATTGCAACAGCCAACCTATATAATCGCCTAAATGTCACGACAAAGCAGATTGTTGCCACTTCGCTCGCCAATTGAAGATAGAACAGGAAAAGGACGACTCACTGTAGTCGTCCAATCCCCATTGTTTGATGCCAAGAGGCCGTCTAGGCTTCACAAATAAACCAAGCAAATTATCAAAAAACTTGCCGTTACTTGTGATAAAGTTCACCGTGTTTGATCTTAAACTAAACTGCACCGTTAGCTTAATGGGGCGTTGCCGGTCTATTCCTTTATTTTTCAATCCAACTGTTCGAAGAAAATAAAGTATTAGACTGGCGTTGTTGATTTGACACGGTTTTTGAGTTTAAAAATCGTCAGCTCTTGAGAATTAAGTTTTAGACTCCAATCCTTGTGAAGCAATATTTAATTTTGAAATGTAAAATAAAGTATTAGACTAGAACTTATCCGAACTGTAGCAGTATCCGATCACTAAATGGGCATCCCTAGGTTTGTTGAAGTAGACTCAATCCGAAGCTATAAATCCATCCCTCAGGAGTTAGTTGAATAGTTTTTCTTCTTTTATCATTCTCATCAGTTGACCTCGTGACTAAGTTATATTGTTCGAGACTATTAATGTATGGTCTCATGCTATTAATACTTTTAAATCCAAAACTTTCGTAGTCACTAAGAGTAAATTCTCCACCCATTTCTGCCGCAGATATAAATGTCTTTAAGGTAGTTGGCGTAATGTTCTTTCTTAAGGATTCAACCTTCTTTTTACTTTTCACTTCAAGCCAAGTAAAGTACATTTGCTTCTTTTCTTCATATGTCTGTGGATTATGGGAATAGTCGGAAATCCAATTACAATAATCATCACAATAACTGAGTGTATGACGCGTGTTTTCTTTCAATAACTCGAATAAATGGCTAAATTCATCAGTATTTAAAGGTAAGTAAATATCTTCACTTTGAGCATATTTTTTAACTCTTGATTGAAGAATCTCGGAGGAAAACTTCTTATCAATTCCATATAACTCAATTGGAGGGCTTAATCTACCTTCAAGCCTAGGAGAAGACATTAATCCATACACAATCCCCAATGCCCCACTAAGTATCCACCTTATACCGGTATAACCGAATAACGTATCCCTGAATTCCTCAATTTTTTTACGAGCATCATCAGACGTATTCAACAACTCTAAGTTATCTAGGATGCAAACAACTCCCCCATTTGTGTTATAGGGGAATATTTCCTTTAACCAATTCAATATTTTTATCCTAAATTCAACTCTTGCACTACCAATTACACTAATTTTCATGTCTTTAAAGTATTGCTCCATTGGTTCAACTTGACTTAACCAAATATTAATATTTTTTGACGACGATCGATAACCACTTTCAGCAAGTTCATGCCCCTTTGTTAATAATGTTTGAAATACTTTAAGAAGCACTTCATCAATAAACTCCTCAGAATCTTTATCTGAAGTCATTTGAATAGGTTCAGAACAAGGGACCAAAAAAACACCCTCACCTGATTCTAAGTAATCATTATACATTGCATAGGCGGTAATGTTTGCAAGGGAAGTCTTTCCAATACCATTATTGCCTTCGACTGTTATAATGTTTGAAGAGCTAGCTAATCGTCTCTTAATTTTATTTAAGTCATCTTGTCTTCCAATTAATAACTCCTTACCCTCATTATTCGCAGGTAACGGATTAGTATCGAAGGGTGATCTCTTAAAGCCCCATTCATTGTACATGAAGTTATTCTTCCTTTTCTCTCTGAATATACTGCTACACACTTTGCAAAAGTTTCTTACAAACCGACATAATCGCACCCTTTGCAAGTAATGCTTCCGTTTCATCCAACTGTAATCCCATGTTTTTTTCAAGAAGGGGATGAACAAAGTTCCGGTAATCTCGCAAAACTTGATGAATCGTATTCTCAGTTGTACGATCCAATAAATTGATATCAACAGCAACATTGATTAGGTCTTTTAATTTCCACTTATTAAGTCTTAATACCGTATTCGTTCCTCTTTCTTTTGGAGCTCTTCGAGCTAGTATAGCCCTAGAATTGTGGATTGGATTACTTATCACATCAAATAAAATAGCTTCTAAGATACTTCCAGCTAATATAACTGCACTTTTCCACGCTCGGTCAAGTATCAATTTCGTTGCGAGGTCGTGAAAATCTCTGGTAGCAAAGGCTTTCAACTCTGGATCAACCATAAACGATAGATCAATCATTGTTGATGCAACGATTTGACCATATGAACTTAGATTATTAATTAATTGTGTTGTTTTATCACGTAAATTTGTTTTAAATATATCAGTTAAAGTCAAACCAGCAGCTTGTTTTGAAAAATTATCAAAGTCCGATTTTAAAAATAAAAATTGTGTTCGATATGATGGAGCAAATTCCATTATATTTAACATTGATAACTCTGTAGTAATAAAAGAAAAGTATTTTGTGTAGTACAAGCCTTTAGCAGATTTGAAATCCTCGCTCTCTATAGCATCCAGCAAATCATTGCATAATTCAACAATATGTCCGACCATTTTTCCTCCAGATTCCCTATAATTCCTATTAATTTATTATACCTAATCTCTTACAATTTTCGAGTGTTTTTTATTCAATAAGGTTTTCTATTCTAAAGGCGCAGCCCTTTTAGCTACGCCTGATGTCTGTTAGTATTTAAATTCTTCTGTCTCTGCCTGCGCCATTAACTCTGCCTGTTGAAGCACCAAATCAATTGCCATCTTTTCAAGATCAGGCGGATATCCATATTTTTTCAACAGTCTTTTAACCGTAATCCGCATCTGAGCCCGTACATTCTCCCGCAGAGTCCAGTCAACCTTGATATTGTTCTTGATAGCCTGGGTCAACTCGTGAGCAATTTGCTTAAGAACTAGATCTCCCATTAGCTCTTTTGCAGCCTCATTGGAAGCCAACGCGTCATAGAAGGCTACTTCCTCCTTGATAAGCCCGAGATCTTCGCCACGCTTGACGGCAGCGTTCATCTCCTTGGCCATCTGGATTAGCTCTTCAATTACCTGCGTCGTCTCAATAGTACGATTATTGTATTTACGAATAGCTTCTTCAAGCATTTCTGAGAATTTCTTTGACTGTACAATGCTGGTGCGAGATACAGCCTTTACTTTGCCCTGAAGGAGCCTTCTCAGCAATTCGACAGCGAGGTTCTTCTGCTTCAATCCCCGGACATGCTCAAGGAATTCATTCGACAAAATCGCGATGTTCGGCTTCTGCAAGCCAACCGCTTCGAGAATATCGACGACTTCATCGGACATGACCGATTTAGAAATCAACTGGTTCAATTCCGCATCCAGCTCGTTTGTCGTTTTCTTCTTGTTCTCAGTCGTGATGATTTTGACGATGCCTGATTTTACAGCCTTGTAAAAGCTGATTTCCAGGTTGACCGATTCTGCAGCTTCCGTCGTAGCGCACAGTGCATAAGCCTTCGCCAACTCCATCGTCCAATTGACAAAATTACGTTTGCCTTGGTCACCAAGTCCAAGCACATAGTCTACTGTCTCGACGATTGCCTTCATCCGCTCGGAGGCTTTTTCCAATTCAAATTTCGAAAAGTCGTGCCCATGTAACTGTTCACGAATAAGTTGTATCCGCTCCAGCATGAAATCGACAGCTTGATCGGTATCGATCCCTGCAGTCTTGCTATCATTTTCCGTGTATTGCTGGAGTGCCGACTTCAACATATCTGCAATACCGATGTAATCCACGATTAGCCCGCCCGGCTTGTCACGGAATACTCGGTTAACGCGAGCAATAGCCTGCATCAGGTTATGACCCTTCATTGGCTTATCGATGTACATCGTGTTCATAATCGGTACATCAAACCCGGTCAACCACATATCGCGCACAATGACGATCTCCAGAGGATCATTCAAGTCCTTCATTCGCTTGGCTAGATGTTCTCGACGCCGCTTTGTCCCGATATAAGGTTGCCATTCAGCAGGATCGCTTGAGCTTCCAGTCATGACGATTTTGATTTTGCCTTCATTGTCATCATAACTATGCCAGTCCGGACGAAGAGTAATAATCTCTTTGTAGAGATCGATGGCAATACGTCTAGACATAACGACGATCATCGCTTTGCCGAACATAGCTCCTTTGTGCTGCTCGTAATGGTCAACCATGTCCTTGGCGACCTTTTTGATACGTTTCTCTGCACCAGCAAGCGCCTCAAGGCGCGCCCATCTGGACTTGAGCTTCTCTTGCTGAGAATACTCTTGATACTCAGTAATCTCTTCGTACTCTTCATCGATAACTGGACGCTCATTATCCGATAGCTCCAACCGTGCGATACGGCTCTCATAGTAAATCTTTACTGTAGTACCATCTTCCACAGCCCGGGTCATGTCGTAGACGTCGATATAATCCCCGAAAACTGCCGGAGTGTTCTTATCCGTCAACTCAACCGGCGTTCCGGTATATCCAATGTAAGAAGCGTTTGGCAATGCATCACGCATATATTTCGCATAGCCGTACTTAATGCTGGCTTCCTCATCCGATGCGACCATTTCAGCTTGAAAGCCGTATTGACTGCGGTGTGCTTCGTCCGCTATTACGATGACATTACGACGGTCCGTAAGTACAGGGTACTTGTATTCGCCTTCTTCAGGCGTGAACTTATGAACCGTTGTAAAAATAATTCCACCTGCCTCCACCGAAAGCAGCTGTTTTAAGTGAGTACGCTCTTCGGCGTGTTGCGGGGTTTGACGGAGCAAATCTTTCGATTTGCTGAATGTAGCATACAACTGATCGTCGAGATCGTTACGGTCTGTTACAACAACAATCGTCGGATTATCAAGTGTCAGAACCAGTTTCCCTGCGTAAAAGACCATGGAAAGGCTCTTGCCCGAGCCTTGTGTATGCCAGATAACTCCGATCTTGCGGTCGCCATCCTCCAGTGTCGCTCTTTCCGTAGCGGTAATCGCCTTATTCGTGGCATGGTACTGATGGTAACCGGCCAATATTTTGAATAGACGTTCACCATCAGTCTGAAACAGAACAAAATGCTTGATGATGTCCAGAAGACGACTTTTCTCGAACATGCCCTTAATCAACACTTCGAGCTGAGGCTGGGAGGAGGAGGCCACTTCCTCGCCATCAATGGTTCGCCACATCATGAACCGTTCCTCGTCAGCCGTCAAAGTGCCTACTCTGGCATTTACACCGTCACTGATGACCATAAAAGAGTTGTACGTGAATAGGGACGGGATCGCCTTTTTATAGGTCTGCACCTGATTGTACGCATCACTGATTCCCACTTCTTCATTGGAGGCGCTCTTCAGCTCCAGCACCGCAATCGGAAGGCCATTGACGAACACCACTACATCCGGACGCTTATCCACTTGGTTCTCAATGACCGTAAACTGATTCACAACTAGAAAATCGTTATTATCCACGCGGTCCGGATTCGTATCGAACAACCAAACTTTTTCAGTCAGGTAGTCGCCATTGGCATTCCGATACTGAACATCAATGCCGTCCGTGACCATTTTCTGAAACGCTTTGTTGTTGATCATTAAGCTCGGGCTGCGAGGCACTTCGATGATACGAATCGCTTCCTCGATGGCCTCACGTGGCAGGTGCTTATTGATGCGAATAAGCGATTCACGAAGGCGTTCTATCAGGATGACATCCTGATAGAACTGTCTTTCCGGATATTCTCCTTCTGGTGAAATCTCGGGACCGTAAGCTTTGTTATAGTTCAGTTCTTCGAACCATTCCAATGCGGCTTGTTCGAGGTCGTTCTCTGTGTAGGATGTGGAGTAAAGGGCCATACTTGCACCTCCTTCGGTTATGAATTTGAGTATTGCGCTTTGCTTTCGGCTGCGATAGATAAGGCGAATGGTTGCGTAGAATACGATTGTTCTTGCTCTTCTGGCACTCGAACTTCGCCCGACATAAGTTTTGGGAGCAACACATCCCTAGCTTTAATAAGAATGTTGCTCTGCTCAAAGTTATTTCTAATTAGTTTAAACAATTCATTAGCAATATCATTAAATAAGAGCAACACATTCTTCGGAGGGATTATAACCTTAAGGCTATTCATGTTTTTCTGATTTATTTTAGGCTGTACTGCACCTGTGACGATTTGTCTTACATTCGTCCTTTTTAGCAATAGGTAAATGTACTCCTCTGAAAATGAAGAATCCCCTTTAAGTACATGAGCATGATTATTAACCCAGAATTTCCCCCATACATATTGGAGAACTGGAAATCCTGATTCGTCAATAACAGATCCATCTTCCCCCATAAGTACATATACTCCATCAAACAAATAATCGTCTACGTAATCCATCAATGACGCTGCTCCATAGTAGGGGTATACTTTTTCTCTTGATTCTCTTTCTTGCTTAGAAAGAGGAATTCGTTTGGAGTCAAAGCAAACCGTGATATCTCCAAAATTCCCAACTTTCCAACCCCTAGGAATCAACCCCAATTCACTTTCTTCAAACTCGCCACCGTTGGACTTATACGGTTCACCGTTTTCATTCGGCAACTCAAAATCCACAAACCAGCGTTTGAATAGGGCTTGGGCCATATCTTCAAGGTTTTTGTTAATAACGTTGTTAAGATCAATCTTATCGTCAATTTGTCTCAATAGCTTGGTAACAGACAATTGTGTTTCCAATGCAGGTACCTTGAGCTTAAACTTTTTCAAAGCAGGAATACGAATATTACTAACTACTGAGCCAGTACCTTCATGCATTTTAATTTGATTTTGTACTTCAGGTGCTAAAAGTGAGTAATATAAAAAGTAAGGCATAATAACATCAGCTTTTGCTTTAAGCTGAAGCATTCTTTGTCCAAGAAAAAACTTCTCATTTGAAGATTTAATAATTCCAACTTCCCCCATTGGGGCTTCTCTAGTTAGAATTACATCATCCTCAACGAGCTTACCTCTAACAGACCATGCTTCGTAGGTTTCTTCATTCACATACCTCGCATCATCTGAATTAATTCGACCATATCGAATGTTTGTAGTTCTTAACATTCTAAATTTAGTTTTGTAATCTACTACAGGCGCAGTTTTATGTTGGCAATCAGTAACTGTACATAATGCATCTAATTCTAACGTTCGCCATTCTTGATTCTCAAAACTCAAACCCAATCCCCCCAAGCTGCTTACGAATCCCGTCTTCCAGATGACGCGATTTGACAAATTGCTCTGCCAACTCAGATGTCAGACGGGCCATTTTATCTTCAAACGGCTCGCTGTCTTCTTCGACATCCTCAATACCTACATATCGCCCAGGTGTTAAAATATATTCATGCTCATGCACTTCCGCAAGCTTCGCAGCTTTACAGAAGCCTTTAACATCCTCGTATGCTCCAGCTTCGGCCTGCCCGCGCCAAGCGTGATATAAATCGACTATCTTCTTGATATCTTCCGAAGTCATCTCTCGATGCGTACGATCGACCATCTGGCCCATTTTGCGGGCATCAATAAACAGAATTTCTCCGCGACGATCACGAAGCCCTCTTGGAGCTTTATTCTTCGCCATGAACCAGAGGCAGACAGGAATTTGCGTTGAATAGAATAACTGCCCTGGTAACGTAATAATACAATCTACTAGATCAGCATTGACCAGCTTGCTCCGAATGTCCAATTCAGCCGTGGTACCCGTGGACATGGAGCCGTTCGCCAAGACAAATCCGGCTATACCGCTTGGAGCCAGTTTATTTACCATGTGCTGAATCCAAGCATAGTTTGCATTGCTTCCTGGTGGAATACCATAAGACCATCGAGCGTCTTCTATTAACCGATCACCGCCCCAGTCACTTATATTGAACGGAGGATTGGCCAGTATGTAATCGGCCTTCAAGTTCTTGTGAAGATCGTTATGGAACGTATCTGAATGATGTTCCCCCAAGTTGCTATCGATTCCGCGGATCGCCAAGTTCATTTTACAAAGCTTCCAAGTCGTGGGATTGGATTCTTGGCCATATATTGCTATATCCCCAAGCTTACCTTGATGCTCTTCGACGAACTTTTCGCTCTGAACGAACATACCACCAGAACCGCAGCACGGGTCATAGACACGGCCCTTAAATGGCTCGATCATCTCAACGAGCAAGCGGACAACGCTATTGGGCGTATAGAATTCGCCGCCGTTCTTACCCTCAGCACTGGCGAACTTGCTAAGGAAGTATTCATATACACGGCCAAGCATATCCTTGGAACGGCTATCTTCATCGCCAACCTTGAACGAGAACAAGTCAATAACTTCACCTAGGCGTGTTTTATCAAGAGCAGGCCTTGCATAATCCTTCGGCAAAACACCTTTCAGCGATGTATTTTCCTTCTCGATGTCGATCATTGCTTGGTCAATTATTTGGCCGATTTCAGGTTTCTTCGCATTGTTCTTGATGTGGCTCCAACGAGCATCCTTAGGCACCCAGAAGATATTCGCGGCAACATACTCGTCACCATCTTCGGGATCCGCATATGGCTCATTCTTCAATGCTTCATATTTCTCTTCAAAAGCATCCGATACGTATTTAAGAAAAAGCAGACCTAACACGACGTGCTTATACTCCGCTGCATCCATGCTGCCGCGCAGTTTATCGGCCATGCTCCATAATTTTTCTTCAAAGCCCAAGTTCGCTGTTGCCATTCCTAAGTTTCCTCCTCAGTAAAGCTCGTTATAAAGTTTGTTTTTCACTTGTTCCCATCGACTCGTTGCCTCACGAATCGTTTGTTTAAACCGTTCGTTCTCCTCGTTATAACAATTCACTCGATTGACCTGCTCATCGATAGGGAGGAGAGGCAGTTCAATTTCACCTACATCTGAGGGATTTAAATTCATAACAGTCGTTCCTCGCTGGAAGCTCTGAATCATTGTTATTCCCACAGGGCTTTCCAGAAATATTTTTGCAAAGCCGCTTATCATGGACTCTTTGAATCGAATTACGATAATATTGGCAGAAGCAATCACCGTACTTTCTGCTTCTGGAAATATGGCAAGTTTATTCACTGTTCCACGGCAAGCCATGACGAGATCGCCGGGCAGGATCTCGTAGCGTTTGACCTTCCGTTCTTCTTCATCAATTGTCTCCAGCTGATCCAGTTTCACTTCGCCGTCTTCAATGTTGGAGATATTTAATACCTTGATGTTTCCAGCTTTTAGGTCCTGCTTGAGAATAGATTTTCCACGAAATATATCTGCAACATCCCGTAACTTCGCCTTAGGGACAGGTGCCTGTTGGAAGGACCGGAGTGTATCATGATCTTCATCAAGCAACATGTCGATTCGCCAGTTCTCAAGTTGCGCAAATGCTTCGGCGTGAATCGAAATTTCTCGTTCAGGCTCTAAGGACACCTTCTGAAGCTGTAAGCGACCTATAAGCACTTGCTCTGAAGGCGATCTCCCAAATTCAACCTGATACGTCTTGACCGATGTATAGGGTCGAAACAAACCATCGGGCAGCATATGTACGGATTGGACAGGGTAAGACTCATTCGTCTTCTCACGCCACTTTGCAATGCTCCCCGATTGAAACATCATCCTTGGGGGGAACGTCACGCTTATTCTCCCTGGGTCCCGCAACAGGGGAAGTAAGTGGTTAATAGCTACACCTTCCGAATCTCTAATGGTCGCATCTTTAACGTCATCCATCTTTAATCCAAAGTTCGGAATGGTTAAGATAGCATCGAACTTCTCCTGCAAAGGTAACGGCTGATAAATCGATCCCTGAATGATTTGGACATTAGGATAAGTTTCAAAATAAGTTTTCAACAACTTGGCGATGATGTAACTCTCGGTCAGCAGTGTAATCGTAAACGATTGCTTGTATAATCGAGTTTCCGCCAGACCACGCAAGTATTTCTCAACTTCTGTAATGAACAAGGTTCGGTAGAGGTTGCGTTCACACATGTCTTTAAATCTTTCAACAATGCTCGTATGAACGACAATGCCACCCGTAACTCGGTCTTGCTGTATCGTCTGTACGGCATAATCTAACAAGTCCATATCCTTGCCCACTTGATACAGTCTATAAAACAATTCCCGGTCACCGGGGAAGTGTCCGAACTCACGCTCACCAGCATACTGCTTCATCCACTGGAACAGCATTTCCGGTTCTAGAATCGATGTATGTGCTGCTCCTTGCAGCTCGAGCGACTTTCTTGTTTGAACAACCCGTACTGCTTCTCGAAGCAATTGATCCCGAGTCCCTATATCGTGAAGAAGACAAATATTCCAGAATGTTTCAATCAATGTATCACCCTCTAGCCCTAGGAACTTACACCTAAATAATACCACGCAATAATCCAGTATTACAATACTAAAATTAGATCTAACTACGGCGGATCTTCATATCAGCAGTTTTTGTAAGTTTTACACTTCTGTTTCGAGAATGTTATTCTGCTGTCGTTATTGTATTTCTTTGAAATTAACCTTTCTAAAATACTAATCCGTCTATGAGTTCTTAATGATCTACTAAGCTAGTTTTTCAAACCAAATTTACAGTAACATAGAAACCAATGCTTTTATTTCTGCGTATTTAGTATAAATTCATCTAGGGGTTGAAAAATATGACATCATATTATTCGTTGATAAGCGACTATAAAAAAGAATTTAATACATTCAAAGATGTTCGAAAAACTCTCCCTGAGCGGTGGTTAATCCTAATTGTATTCCTCTTTTTGTGTGCCTTATCTATTGCAATAATTGGGGTTTTGCTCGAATCAAAAATCTTAATATTTGTTTACTTGGCGATGATTGTACTAATAGTTCTTGGATTTCATAAAAAGATTAACTCTAAAAACTTCGATCGTATCAAAGAATATAACCGAAAAAAATTTACACATTTCCTCGCTAGTAGAGTAGCGATTACTGATGGCGACAGAGTAGCTATGCTTCGTGATTTACTTACTATATCAGGTCATCACTTAATTCGTACGAAACCCGGTTCTAAGATTAAGAATGGTTTTATTATTACAGTTATCTCTCCTATTTTAGGATTTATCCCAACTTTCTTTGAGTCAACTGATTGGAACAAATATGTAATCATTATCGTTGCCTTGTTCATTCTCATGGTAATAGGATTAATAGTTATGTTTTCGCCAGTCATCAATTTCTTGTTAAACCGAGGCTATCTTAAAGAGGAAGAATTTCGAGTTCGTGTAGAAAATTCACTTCTTAACTACAATGAAAACGATTGGGAGTACTAAGGTTCCATTAGTGGTCAAACTACATTCTGTAGCAATCTCCCAATCGACTTGATAAAATTCCCTTCAATTTTGAATTTCTCAATATCCTAGTCCTCTGCCTACTTTTATGAATCTGATTCGCGTCCGTGATTTCACGTTTACGCTTGGGCATGACGATAACACCTCCTAAAAAGAAAACAGGGCTACCCTAAGGCAGCCTCGTATGGAGTCATTTTCTCAGTACAAATTTTCCAAAAAAATAAAGTATTAGACTGCAATTGTTGATTTGACGTGGTTTTGAGCTAGAAAATCATCAGCGTTTGAGAAATAAGTTTTAGACTGACACCATTATTTTCACCTTCGGGAGCTCTAAACGAGAAAATAAAGTCTTAGACTGCCGCTACTTTGTTGAACTAACGTTCCTCGTAAAGACCCGATCCCACTATCAATGCCTTTTTGGCTTTCACATGCGTTCTCGTATTTGTCCTTTTCTTGTTAGGCCAGTAATCATCTGTATCTGTATTATATTAGAGAATCGTGTTATAATTTGTCAGAAATATTTACTCAATTAGAGAGGTAGAAACATGTCTAGATGCACAGCTCCAGTAAAGGGACATAGCTCAGCGAGTGCCGCAGAAAACTGTCCAGCGTGCAGAGGGCGTTATGGCCGAAGTGGTGGTGGCTACAGGTCCTATTCGCCCTCATCTTACTCCTCTTCCCCGACAATTGGGGGCAGCCGAAGCAGCGTTAGCGGTTCCGTCCGCAGTTCAAAACCGCGCTGGTCAGGAGCAGGTTCGGCCATATTGTACACGGCTGAAGAAGTTCGGGCACTCACACCAGTCCGCAACAGCGTCGAAAACCTGGCCAATCAGCCTGACCTTCGGGACGTCTTCCTTTGCCATGCGTGGGACGACCGGAAGGGAGCCGCCAAGGAACTTCACGATCTACTCGAGTCACATGGTGTTAAAGTCTGGTTCAGTGAGAAAGACGTTGGCCTCGGTGTGCCGTTGCTTCGCGCCATCGACAAAGGCTTGGCGAAATCGCGAGTTGGGATTGTGCTGGTGACACCTGCGATGCTACGCCGCCTCCCATCAGAGGGCATCGCCGACAAAGAACTTTCGGCACTCCTCGCGGGTGATCGGCTCATTCCGATTGTGCACGAGACAACGTATGAAGCTCTCCGCGAAGTCAGTCCCTTGCTCGGATCGCGAAGCGGCCTGAGCACTGCAGAAGAGCCAATGGCAGACGTAGCGGCCAAGCTCGCAGAGCTAGTCGCCCTCTAGGCTCTGTTGGTTTACTTAAGTTTGTTGAGCTACATGGACCTCAGTTACTTTGCAAACGCGGTTGCACCAATGTTTAAACCCAATGCAATTGCATTGGGTTTTTCTTTGTCGGGAATGGAATAAATCAGCAACCGTCAGCTTAGAACTAAACTCCCGCTTAACCATCTTTTCACAGTTCACAAATCTTATGGACTCCAAAACCACAAGGTAGCCCTGATAATAAGGACAACCTTTTGAAGTCTAGACACGAACATTAATACAGCACACCAACTTAATGTCATTAGACACTTATTCATTACCTTTGTGAATCTACATTTAAATCAATAATATTCAATATCCTCATCTGCTCTTGTGATGACAACTTTCTGAAATTATTAACCATGGATCTTTCCAACTAGCTTAGAATCCCAAGTCCCTCATGGCTACTCAAGACAATTGCTTCATATCAAAATAAGAGCCATGCAGCATTAACATCGAACACTTTGATATTGGCTTGAATTGTCTCCAGAGATCGATTGTATTTGTTCTGTTCCAACTCACTCAGGGTTCCTTGAGATACTCCTATACGCTGAGAAAACTCAATTTGGTTGAGTTGATTAAGCTTTCTAATACCCCTAATTCGATCGATCACCTAACATTGACAAACAACACCCCCTTCTTCATGAAAAAAATCCCGATGACCTAATAAAGCATCATCGGGACTGTTCTAGCGGTTCCACACTTTTATTTCACCAGACAATTTGTGCAACATCAATTCCCAATTACTCCACAGTAACCGACTTCGCCAAATTCCGCGGCTTATCCACATCATGCCCCAGAGCCAGCGACGCGTAATAAGACAGCAACTGCAGCGGCACAACAGCCAGAGCTGGCGACAAAATCGGCAGCGTCTTCGGTATCGAGAATACTTCGTCGACAGACTTCGCGACCTCGCCTTCGAAGCCGCTGTTCGCGACCGCAAGCACGTGGGCGCCGCGCGCCTTCACTTCCTTAATGTTGCTAAGCGTCTTCTCGTACAGCGACTCTTGCGTCACCAGAGCGATGACCGGTACGCCGTCCTCGATCAGAGCCAGCGTGCCATGCTTCAGTTCGCCGGCGGCATAAGCCTCGGAGTGGATGTAAGATATCTCCTTCAGCTTGAGCGAACCTTCCTGAGCGACAGCGTAGTCGACGCCGCGGCCGATAAAGAACAGACTCTTGTGATGAGCCATGGACTCGGCGACTTGCTTGAGCACCAGAGCTTGCTCCAAAATGCTCTCAACTTGTTCAGGTAGCTCATGCAAACCTGCGATAATCTCCTCGACAGCGGATTGCTCCTGCGTACCCGCCACGCGAGCCAGATGCAGGCCCAGCAGATAGAATGCGATCAACTGCGAGGTGTATGCCTTTGTCGAAGCGACTGCGATCTCCGGTCCCGCCCAAGTCGTAATGACATCGTTCGCCTCGCGGGCGACGGAGCTGCCGACCACGTTCGTGATCGCGAGCACGCGAGCGCCGTTTTTCTGCGCTTCGCGCAAAGCGGCCAGTGTGTCGGCCGTCTCGCCGGATTGGCTGACGACGATGACGAGCGTATCTGGCGTAATAATGGGCGAGCGGTAACGGTATTCCGAAGCGACGTCGTTCTCGACCGGAATGCGAGCCAGCGTCTCGATGACCGATTTTCCCACCAAGCCTGCATGATACGCCGTACCGCAAGCGACGATATGAATTTTGCGGATGGAGCGGATATAATCATCCGTCATCGACAATTCTTTGAGATGGACGGACTTGCCGTCATCCGCGATTCTGCCGAGCATCGTGTCGCGGTAAGCTTTCGGCTGCTCGTAGATTTCTTTCAGCATAAAGTGATCGAATCCGGCTTTCTCCGCAGTTACCAGATCCCAATCGACATGGAATATTTCCTTGGAAATAGTATCGCCATCCGTCGTCATCAGTTCGACACCATTACGTGTCAGAACAGCCATTTCGCCGTCGTTCAGAATATACACATTGCGCGTATGCTCCAAAATGGCGGGAATGTCCGAACCGATGAAGTTCTCGCCTTCGCCGATGCCGATAACGAGCGGACTAGCGAAACGTACGGCTACAAGCCGCTCCGGCTCGTATTCCGTCAGCACGCCAAGCGCGAACGCGCCGCGCATCCGTTTTACCGCGCGTTGTACAGCCTCGACAATGTTGCCGTCGTATTCGTCAGCCACCAGATGGGAGATGACCTCCGTGTCCGTCTCCGATACGAACACATGCCCTTTGGCGATGAGCTCATCCTTCAGATCCAGATAATTCTCGACAATGCCGTTGTGCACGACCGAAAATTTCAAAGAATTATCCGTATGCGGATGGGAGTTTACGTCAGACGGCTTGCCATGCGTTGCCCAACGCGTATGCCCGATGCCGACGGAGCCTTCCAGCGGCTCACCCTTCAGCTTATCCTCCAGCATGGCGAGACGGCCCTTCGATTTCTTGATCTCCAGCCCTTTGTCCGTAAACACGGCGATGCCTGCCGAGTCGTAACCCCGGTACTCCAGCTTCTTTAGACCCTCGAGCAAGATTTCCTGCGACCCGCGATTACCAATATATCCTACAATTCCACACATATGAATAGACCTCCGTTAACGGTATATTTCCCCGTCCAGACGGATGCCAACCAAGGCGGCACAGGCAATTTATGAAGTTGTCTTATGATTTCCTCAAAGTAAGCATATTCCAAGAGAAGGTCGCCATCCCGAATTTCGAATCCGGCCATGCACCTTATCACGATCTCTATGATTACGAAAAAATAAGTGCGACAAAACCAACCCCATTGCCCGCGCCTTCCTCACAGGAGGCACCCCTGGACACTCGGGAGCGAATTTTTCATTCTGCTGCAGCCCGCCGTACGTTTGTCGGATTGGTCGCCCAATCGTTTTGCGTATCGGCTTTCGGTTGGCCGCTATATACCGGAAGGTCCCCGCCGAAATTTCGAACACCTTCACCTCGTCAGCTTTCCGTATGAAGCTTCGTCCATGCTCTCTACTCTAAGTCAGCACGTACATCAGCCTTCATCACGCAAGCTCTGGCGCTTATCAATCTGGAGTAACCTCTGCCCTCTCTTTCCTTCTTGAATGGAAGCCTACGTCTTATCATATTCATTTTATTCTGCCCGCGCAACCATTTTCTGAAAATGACGAGAAACGAACGGCCCAGCCGGCAACGAATATCCGTAACGGAAATTCGCTGCCGCTGTGACAACCGCATCCATCGACAACTTTCGATATGTTTAGCCTAGCGCGCTCTTTACCACGTTGGCAATCTGGTCGACGTAAGCCTCTACTTGCTCCTTGTCCGGGCCTTCCGCCATAACGCGGATCAGCGATTCCGTGCCCGATGGACGGACGAGTACGCGGCCATTGTCGCCGAGCTCATCCTCGACTTGTTTTACGGCAGCCAAAATAGCTTCGTTGCCGTTGTACAAGCTCTTGTCCGCGACGCGAACGTTTACGAGCTTCTGCGGGTACTTTCGCATCAGACCCTTCAGCTCGCTCAGCTTCTTGCCCGATGCCGCCAGCGTATCCACCAGCTGCAGCGCGGTCAGAATGCCGTCGCCTGTCGTAATATGGTCGAGGAAGATGACATGACCGGATTGCTCTCCGCCCAGGTTATAGCCGCCGCGGCGCATCTCTTCCATAACATAGCGGTCGCCTACAGCCGTCTGCGCCGTCTTAAGGCCGATGCTCTCGGCTCCCTTAAAGAAGCCGATGTTCGCCATCACCGTCGTCACGACCGTGTCATGGGCCAGCTTGCCCTCGCGCTTAAGCCGATCGCCGATAATGCACAGGATGAAGTCGCCGTCGACTTCTTCGCCTTTGTCGTCTATCGCGATCAGCCGGTCGGCGTCGCCGTCGAAGCTCAGGCCGAGATCGGCGCCAAGCTCCAGCACTTTCTCGCGTAAGTATTCGGGATGCGTCGAGCCGACGCCTGCGTTAATATTGCGGCCATCCGGCTCCGCGCCGACCGTCGTAATATCCGCTCCAAGCTCGCGGAATACGGCAGGGGCAAGCTCGTATGCCGATCCGTTCGCGCAGTCAAGCACGATCTTAAGGCCGCCAAAGCCCCCTTCGATCGTCGTTTTCAAGTAGTCCAGGTAACGCTTCTTCGCTCCTTCGTCCGTCGTCAACGTGCCGATTTCAACGCCCACGGGGCGAGGAAGTTCGTCTTGCTCCGCATCGATCAGCGCTTCGATTTCCAGCTCCGTATCGTCGGATAGCTTGAAGCCGTCTCCCGCGAAAAACTTAATGCCGTTATCTTCAACCGGATTATGCGATGCGGAGATCATGACCCCTGCGTCGGCCTCCAGCTCCTTTGTCAAATAAGCAACCGCCGGCGTCGATACGACGCCAAGCCGGACGACGTTCGCTCCGATCGACAGCAAGCCCGCGATCAATGCGGACTCCAGCATTGGTCCGGAGATTCGCGTATCGAGGCCAATGACAACCTTCGGCTGCCCCGTTGCCGTTCTCGTTAACACATAACCGCCGCAGCGGCCAATCTTATAAGCCAGCTCTGGCGTTAATTCTCTATTGGCGACGCCGCGAACGCCGTCGGTTCCGAAATATTTCCCCATATTTCCTGTTCTCCTTTAAGTACAATAATGGTGCATTCCTGATACGAATACGCAGCAAGCGCCTAGACGGTGACAAAAACGTCGAGAATCGCTCCTCTATGGCATCCCGCAAGCTTGGTTATTTATGAATTTTTATGTGGTCAACGAGCGTGTGCCGGTATTCCTGCCATCCCCGCCACTTGCTCCGCCTTCTTCAGCCGTTTCATTGCCGCTGCCGCCGCTATTATTGGAATTCTCTTCTCCGGGATCCGGCGTCTCGGTCGGCGTACCGCCAACTTCGATATCCTCCGGCGGTTCGGTCTCGCCGCCGCCGGACGAAGCCGACTCGTCCACGATCTCGATGGACGCCGTCAAGGGTTGTCCATCGTTTAATACAGCCTCAATATACGGAGGCAGCTCCAACTCCAGCGGTACGGTATGAACGCCCGGAGCGAGTCCTTCTACGTTAGCGGTGATGACGACATCCGTTTCCTTTACGTCCGCCAGCACGGCTTCAGCACCGGATAGCTGCAGACTCATCCGTCCGCTCTCCGGCGTACGCATTACAGCCTTCATTCCGGCAGGCGCGCCGACTACCGATATCCTCAAATTGTCGAGCGTGCGCGTCGCCGTCTTCTCCACGACTACGTCAAGCTCGATTTCGCCAGGAGACACGGCTTGAATGCCGTCGATCGGCGTTGCCTTCACCTTCATCTTGCCGGACTCCTTTACCTTGCTGAGATCCAGCACCGCGCCGTCATAAACCTGGATCGTATCCAGCTTGTCCTGCTGGGCGAAGACCGTAATATTTTCTATTGTCGGTCTCACGGACACCAGACTGAGGTTGTCGTCCAGCGTGCCGCTGTAACGAATTTGCAGCGGCACCTGCTTGAATGGCAGCGTAATCGGCACTTCCGCATGTATCGTGCTTGGCGTGACGAACGCTCCCGTAATCTCGACTCCCTCGGAGTCGTATACGACCACCTTGGCCTTCTTGTTGGAGACGGTTTTATCCTCATCCTGCACGTTCAGCGTGACGGCAACGACGCCGACCCGCTCCATGTCATCCTTCGGCAATGTCACTTCGACCGAGCTTCCATTCTCTGTTAATATCGAAGGCGTACCCATCACGTATCCTTCTGCCGGCTCGCCCTCCGTAATGATCTGCACGTCGAACGACTTGGTGACGATCTCCTCGATCTGCACGACGACAGTACGCGGAGACAGCTGGATCTCCTTGATGCCCCGAGGAAGCTTGACTGTCAATGGCAGCTCCTGCGGTCCCGGCTTCGCATTCGTCAGGTCGACGCTTACGACATAATCGTCGGTGGATGCCGCCAGCAGTTTGCTGATGCTGCCCTCCACGACGAGCTTCGTGACGGTCGGCTCCATAGCGGTCATGACATACTTCGATTGATCCAACCCCGTAGGCACAATGGTCGCCGCTTCGATCACTTTCGTATCGACGCTGGAAGCCGTCGTCTGCGGCGATGTCTCGGGATCGATATGTACCATTGCAAACAGAATGAGCCCCAGCACGACGGACACGATCTTTAGTGCCGTTGGATGATTTAGCCACTTATCCATCCTCTATACCCCCTTCCGCTTCCAGAACGGGGACTTGGCGGCTCCGCCGCTGTCCTTGCCCCGGCCGCTCGCCTTGGGAGTCAGCTCCTCGAAGAGCTTCGAGATGAGCGATTCTTCGTTAATGTCCCTAACGATCATGCCGTTTAGCGACAGCGTCACCTGTCCCGTCTCCTCGGACACGACAACCGCGAGCGCATCGCTCACTTCGGACACGCCGATGGCGGCGCGATGACGCGTACCCAGCTCCTTGCTGATGAAGGGATTTTCCGAGAGCGGCAAGTAACAGGCCGCAGCCATCAGCTGATTGCCGCGAAGGATAACGGCCCCGTCATGAAGCGGCGTATTCGGCGTGAAAATATTAATAAGCAGCTCCGATGTAATCTTCGACTCCATCGCAATGCCGGATTCGATCATCTCGCTGAGGCCCGTCTGCCGCTCGAAGACGATCAGCGCGCCGATCTTGCGCTTCGCCATATGCTGCACGGCACGGATAATTTCGTCGATCTGCTCGCTGAGCGCGGTCTTCTCCGGACTGTTGGAACGCGAGAACAGATTGCCCCTTCCCAGCTGCTCCAGCGCGCGCCGAAGCTCCGGCTGGAACAATATAATTATGGTCACGATCCCGAGCGTAAACATCTGGTTCATGAGCCATTTGAGCGTATAGAGATTGAGCCAGGTACTAATCGCCCAAGTCGCGATAAGCATAAAGATGCCCTTGAGCAACTGCACGGCGCGAGTTCCCCGAACCAGCAGAATCAATTTATAGATAATAAAGCTCACGATGCCTACATCGATAATATCCTTCAGCCAATCCTGCCATGTAGAATCCGTAAAGTAGTTCAAGCGTTCACCCCCGACTGCTGCCTGAAATTGCGTATATCTCTATTATCGCATTTCAACTGTATGTTTTTCTACTTTTGGCATGGGAATTCCTCTAAATTTGAAAAAAAAGCTTCCCTCCGGGAGGGAAGCCGTAGTTAATGAGTTGTTGCAGCGCCATTAAATGTCGATATGACCCTGTACCAGAACCAATCCAACGCTTGGTCGATCGTGCGGCTTTGACCGGCAATATGGCCCGTCGATGCCAGAACCATGGAGCCGTCGATCACCGTAACATCGCCGCTGACGGTGCCTTGCACCTCGAGCTGGCCGTTCTCCACGGTCAAATTGCCGATTAACGAGACACCCTCCGGTACGATGACGGTATTGCCATTGATGACGACATGCTGCAGATCCTCGCCTGCGACAATCAACTTGGAGTCCTGTTGCCAGGTCGCGAACATGCTGGTGAACATAACCAACAGGAACACCGCGGCAGCGGTCAGTCCAGGATAACGATAGATCATGCGGACGAAGCGGTTCCTCTTCTTGGTCTTGCCCTTCGGCAACGAAGACATGATGCGGTTCTTGAGAGCCTGCGAAGCTTGCGCATCATAACCCGAGACGGAAGCGTGGCTTCCTTCTAGAGCCAGGAATGCCGCAGCATCGGTCTTCTCCAGCTGTTCGAAGCGAGTTCGGCAATCCGGACAAGCAAGTATATGCTCGTGCAGGGCGCCCTTCTCTTCGCGCGGAAGCTCGCCGTCCAGATATTCGTGAATTTTGACGATGGCGACTTTGCATTCCATAGCAGCCAGTCCTTTCTTCTTGCTGTTGTTCATAATCTCGGTATAGGATACGTATCATCCCGAGGGATGTTTCAAAAATATTTTTAATAAAAGTTCACAGTCGATGTTCCAGCTTCTTGCGAAGAAACTCACGTCCGCGATGGACACGAGTTTTGATCGTCGTAACGGGCATGCCCAGAATGTCGCCAACTTCCTGCAGGGATAAGTCCTGTATGTATCTCAGCATCATGACGGACTTGTACTTGGGCGGCAGCGTCTCCATAGCCTGATGGATAATTCGCTGCGTATCCGACAGAACAACCTCGGACTCCGGCGTGCGATTGTCGCTCGGGATCATGGAATAACCGTCAAGCCCCTCGTACTCGCTGGACTCCGCGTCCAGGGAATAAGTCGGCTTGCGCTTGCGCAGCCTGTCGATGCATAAATTTGTCGCAATTCGGTAGATCCATGTCGAGAATTTAAGCGTTTCGTCGAACCGATCCAGATTCTTATACACGCGAAGGAACGTCTCCTGGACGACATCCTCGGCCTCTTGACGATTGCTAAGCATTCGGTACGCCATATGGAAAAGCTTATCCTGATACAGCTCCACAAGCTCTTCGAAAGCTTGCTGGTCGCCCTTCAGCGCCAACCTCGCAAGCTGGTTCTCCAGCACATTCACCTTGTCTATTCCTCCAAACTTCCGGTCCGCCCGGGGTTTCGCCGACCTTCAAGCCGACGACGTCCAGACTTCATACGCCGCGTCAATAACCCGCCAACACGCGCTCCTTCAAAAATGGTAATCCACCTGCTCCAAAAAAGCAAGCGATGTCGCCAATTATGCTGTTCTCGAGCCCAAAAATTAACCAGGAGGACCTAGGAAGAAGACAAGGAAGTATTATTAACGCTCCAGTCAGCACCCGGCAGAAAGCAGAAAGCAAGCCGCACCCCGGGGTACGGCTCGCCTCGCTGACATGCTTCGTGATCATAAGCTGACTTTTTTAACAACCTCTTATAGGGAGTTTGTTTTCAATTTTTCCAGAACCTCGAGAATAGTCGACGTTGGGATAGCAAATCCGATCCCCTGCGCCTCGGCGTTTACCGCCGTGTTGATGCCGATGACCTCGCCCCGTTCATTGAGCAACGGACCGCCGGAGTTGCCGGGATTGATCGAAGCGTCCGTCTGCAGCAGATGCTCGTAGACATGCTCGCCTTGCTCACCCTGGATCGTTATGGGACGTTCCTTGGCGCTTAGCACGCCTGTCGTCAGCGTATGATCGAAGCCGTACGGGTTGCCAATCGCCAGCACCCAGTCGCCAATGGCTGTCTCGTCGGAGTTGCCCAGCTTCAGAGCGGGGAAGGAGCCTCCACCGGGGTTCACCACCTTCAGCACCGCCAGATCGAGCTCGTAGCTTGCTCCCAGCACCTGAGCCGTTAGCGGCTCGTCGTAGCCTTCTACCGTCACCTTCACCTCGGAAGCGCCGGCAATAACATGCTCGTTCGTGAGAATGTAGCCTTCTTTGTCGAAGAAGAAGCCTGTCCCGGAGCCAGACAGCTGGAGCTCGCCAGTGCCGGTGTTGCCATCCTGAGTCCCGCTTTGACCGCGCGATCCCTCCTGCCCCTGTCCGCTTCCTCCTCTGCCGCCCATGCCGCCGAAGAACTCCTGGAACAAAGAATCGTTCAACCTGCGCGATTGCTGCTGCACCTCTGTGTAGTTCTCGATCTTCACTACAGCCGGGCTCGCTTGCTCGTATACGGATGCAATATTTTCACTCGGGTTCAGAGAGGCCGTGGATAAGCCCGCATCTTGCCCGGCATAACCTCCTGCCGCTTGCCCGGCCCCCGATTGGCCCGCCGTTGTGCCTCCCGTAAACAGATTGGCACGATCGGCCGCGTAGGACAGTCCGCCGACCATAATCGCGCCAGCCAGAAAGGCCGCCATCATCGGCAAGGCCGGATTCATCTTCGTTTTTTTCTTCGAGCTTTTTGAGCTCTTCGCGCTTCGAATTTCATTATAATAAGCTTCGAATTGCGGTGCCGCGTGAGTCACTGTCGCTTGTACCGTCGTCTTGTGCTCGCTTGACTCTGTTCCTTCTGTCCTTGCCTCCCTCGACTCATATCTGCTTTCATACCTGCTTGACGCTGTATCGTTATCCTTATTTGTGCTATGTTCAACATTGACATCGACTTTCGATTCCGGGCTATTGCCCGTCTCGCCCTGTGCTTGTCCGCTTTTGTAAGTATCCCATTCTCTCATATGTGTATCCCTCCCATGTCAGATTGACTTAGCTGCTAACGTCTTATCCGATAGCTCTATCATGAGGGATGTTCCTTAAACCAATCTTAACCCAGCCTAAATGCTACCTAAAATGATTTCCTGCTCTTGCTTTGCGAAAACAACGTCACTCACTGCCTATCGGACATAAATGACACTATTCCTCGATTTTTCAGGTTTTTAAAAATCTAACGGACACAGACGACCTTATCGGCATCATCAGAGCGCCAAGCGGCTCCATAACGACAAAATAACGTCGTTCCTGTCCTTTAGATTGGGGAGAGATCAAAAAACGGACAAATAGCGTCGCTGGTGTCTGTTAGAATTTCAACCTTTTGTTCACAAGACAGGGAGTCGCAAACTTCCCATATAACAAAAAAACAGCCGCCACAACAAAAAAAACAGCCGCGACAGAAGTCGCGGCCGGCTGGTCTCGTATCTATAAGATAAATCTTGCCTAGCAGGCACGAATCGAGTATTAGCCCGTATTCCGAAGGCCGGCTGCAATGCCGTTAATGGTTAGCAGCACCTCGCGGAGCAGCTCGGGATCATCCTCATCGTTAGCTCGCAGATCGCGAAGCTCCGACAGCAGTTGCACTTGCATGTAGCTGAGCGGGTCCACGTACGGATTGCGCAGACGAATGGATTCCTGGATGACCGGTACGTTGTCCAGAATCTCGTCTTGTCCCGTAATCTGCAAAATCAGCGTCGAAGTCAGATTGTATTCCGATTCGATCTGCGAGAAGATCCGATCGCGAACGGTTTGATCCTTGATCATCAGCGAATATTCCTTCGCGATGAGCAGATCCGCCTTGGCCAGCGCCATTTGCAGATTGTCGATCAGCGAGCGGAAGAACGGGAACTGCTCGTACATCGTTCTCAGTGTAGCGAGCTTCGACTCGTCGCCGCCCGCGTACGTTTGGAGCGCCGTACCGGCTGCATACCATGCAGGCAGCAAGTAACGGCTCTGCGTCCATGCGAAAACCCAAGGGATCGCGCGCAGATCTTCGAAGCGGTCGCTGTTCTTCCGCTTGGACGGACGGGAGCCGATGTTTAGCTCGCCAACCTCGGGCAGCGGCGTAGACTCCTTGAAGAAGGTCAGGAAGTCCGGATCGCGGAAGATCAGATCCTGATACTTGTTAAGCGCCGTATCGGAAATGGAGCGTGCAATGGAATCCCACTCGGCTTCCGCCTCTGCTTCCTGTTGCGGATACTTCGCCAGACGCGCCGCCGTAACAAGCGCCCATGTCGCTTGCTCCAGGCTGCGGTAAGCGATGCCCTTCATGAAGTAGCGGGAAGACAGCACCTCGCCTTGCTCCGTTATCTTGATGCCTCCGCCGATCGTATGCGGCGGCTGAGCCAAAATGCTGCGGTTCAGCGGCATGCCTCCGCGGCCAAGCGCGCCTCCGCGGCCGTGGAAAAACTTCAGCTTGACGCCATAAGCTTTGCCCGCGGCTGTAATTTCCTTAAGCGCCACGCGCAGCTCCCAGTTCGCCGTCACGACTCCGCCGTCCTTGTTGCTATCGGAGTAGCCCAGCATGATCTCATGCACGTTGTCTCTTGCTTCGATCGCCTTGCGGTATATCGGAAGCTCGAACAGTTCCTTCATAATAGCTGGGGCAGCATTGAGATCGTCGATCGTCTCGAAGAGCGGGACGGACTGCAGCGTGCAGCGAACCGTACCGTCGGCTTCCTGACGGAACAGGCCGACTTCCTTCGCGAATACCGCAACCTCCAGAATATCGCTGGCAGCCTCTGTCATACTGATCAAGTAGCTGGAGATGCAGCCTTCGCCGAACTCCTGTTGAGCGCGGTAGATGGTATGGTAGACATCCAGGCATTCTTGCGTCGACTCCGAATAATCCAAATGACCGGAAGTCAGCGGACGAGGATCGTTAAGCAGCTTATGCAGCAGCTCTGTCTTCTCAGCCTCGGAAAGCGATGCGTAGTCCGATACGATATGCATCTTGGACAAAATCTCGGACATCGCGTTCTCATGTTCCTTGCTGTGCTGACGAACGTCCAGCGCCATCAGGTGGAAGCCGAACAGCTCCACTTGGCGCAGAAGCGTAGCCAGATCCGTATCGGCGACGTAATCCGCATAGTGGTTGCGCAAGCTGCGGTCAATAACCAGCAGGTCCTCCCGCAGCTCTTCCGGATGGTTGTAACGCATAGGCGTGCCCTTAAGCGATTCGTCTCGCGTATTCGCAAGCTTCTCCAGCATAAAGCCTAACTTGATGCGGTAAGGCTCCTTCGCGTTGCGCCACAGATCGACGCACTTGAGCTCTACATGTTCGCGGTCGCTGCGGATGGAATCCTTGAGCTCCTCCGACACCTCGACCAGATTCGTGCTAAAGCTGAGCAGATCCATCAGACTATGGATCTTCTCTTCGTATTTGCTGATCGCCAGCTGGCGATGCAACTGAAGCGTCTCCCAGGTCACCTTGGCTTTGACGGACGGATTGCCGTCGCGGTCGCCGCCGATCCAGGATCCGAATCGGAGATATGCCGGCACATGCCAATGCTCCTCTGGATAGTACTTGGTCAGGCAGCGCTCAAGCTCCTCGTATACGCTTGGCAGCACCTCGAACAAGGTTTCGTCGAAGTAATACAGTCCGTTACGCACCTCGTCAATAACGGTAGGCTTGCGGTCGCGAAGCTCGTCGGTCTGCCAGAGGATAAGCACTTCGTTAAGCAGCTTCTCCTTGAGCTTCTCGCGCTCGCGGTACGTCAGCGTCGGATTGTCGAGCTGCATCACGTCTTCGGCAATACGCTTGTGGATGTCCAGCACCACTCTGCGAGTCGCTTCCGTAGGGTGAGCCGTCATGACAAGCTCCAGGGAAATGCCGCTCAGAATGTCCTGTACGTCGCCAACCGCAATGTTGCGTTCCTTTAAATCCTGGATAGCGCTCTCGATGGAGCCGCGCTGAACCGCTTCGCCAGCGGACACTTCATAATCCCGCTTCCGTCTAATCCGGTGGTTTTGCTCCGCGATGTTAACCAGCTGGAAATAAATCGCGAAGGCCCGGATAACCTGGTGGCGAATCTCCGGACTTAACGAAGAAACCTTCGTTTTGAATTGTTCGAACAGCTCCGGCACGAATTCCGCGCGAAGCGCCTTGCTCTGTTCCCGAATTTGTTCGACGATGTCCAGCAGTTCGCGGCCGCCTTGATGCACTAGCACCTCGCCAAGAATATTGCCCAGGAAGCGCACGTCCCGTCTGAGCAAATTGTTTGTGCTCGTTCGACTAGCCGACGTCGTTGATACAGATTGTTCCGACATACCGTTCCTCCTACAAGTCTGTGCAGCAAACCCACTCCGAAAGCATCAGCCCTGCTACGCGCACATGCCTAATTCTATCGTAAGGTTACTCTCAGTTAATATGGCGTAATCACTCCTACCATCATACTACAAAATACCCTGCCATTGAAGCCCTGAACCACAATCCAATCCTGACAAGGAGCCGCTATCCCGCTCTGGGAGCGGATTTTTTTCTGCTTTTCCGCTTTAGCGCGGCTATATTGCGCTATCCAGGGCCATTTCCCGCCGCCAAATTTGGTTTTTGTTTTATGGACTAGAAACAATTACCTTAATTTGAACGTTATACAATTGGCTAGCTTCCGCTAGAGGGTACCCGGAACGGAGGACGCGTATGAAGGCAAATTTCAGGTTTAAGAAAGCTGGATATGTTCTGTTTATGGCATTCTTGTTGGCAGGTTGTACGACTAACGGGAGCGAGGCAACGACGTTGAGTACGCCGATTCCCGAATCCACGCTCCATACAAACACAGTCATGGAAAGCGTATCTGACGAGCCTTCTCGAAAGGCTGCGATCATACTTGCTGATAAAATGCTGATCGGCGAATCCGATATTGGCAAGATCTACGCATGGGAGAATAAGTTATTTGCGAAAAGCCAAGAAGGAGTCTTGACGGAGATTGGCGGCCTCGATTCGGATAAGTTCAACGCTGTACTCTCGGAGGACGGCGGCCGCATACTCTATAATCGTGTGGAGCATAAAGGAACTTCTGCCCAAACTTCCTGCGAGCTAACGCTGTTAGACTTGGAATCGGGACAAGAAACTTCTCTCTCCCGCAATGATCAAGTGGAGCCTTGTCACTCCTTTGGCTGGCTGGGCAATCATGTTTATGTGCAATGGAATGAATACCCTGCCCCATTTGCCGGTGATACCTCTTTCACCGTCTTCGACGGAAGGAACGGCGAACAGCTCGAATCTGGCCGAATGTACCAATACCTGGAGGATAGCCAAACAAGAATCGTATTATTGCACTCGAACATTCCTTTTGAAGAACGCGATGGGTTGGAAGTCAACATTCGCATTGCCGCATTGACCATGGATGGCGCGTTTCATCTATTATGGGAGCAGCCTGTATACGAAGAACAATTTCGAGATATCCAGCTCTCTATAACACTAGGAGCGATGGCCATCTGGACTCATCATGTGCCCACCAATACCGCACGGCTATGGATGGCCTACGTGGATCCGGAGCAATGGAGTTCTGGAGAATGGACTGAGATAGAGATTAAGCCGAGTTCTGAGGCAGGGAGAATTAGCTTTGAAGAAGAAGGATTTGTGCTGCTGAGCGATGGCCGGCGATACCAAGTCCCCTAATACTTACAGAATAGAGCGGCATGATGCCGGGTCCGCTTCCGCGACTCCAGTATGCTGCTCACTACTGCTGGAGGACCAGCAGCCTCTCCAGAGCTATAGCGACGCCATCGTCGTCGTTGCTCGCCGTCGTCTCGTTGGCGATGTCCTTGAGCTCTTGCACGGCGTTGCCCATCGCCACCGAATAACCCGCCATTCGAAACATATCGATATCGTTGTGATCATCTCCGAATACGGCAATCTTCGATTCTTGAATTCCAAAGTGTCCGCATAACCGAAGGATACCCGATGTTTTAGAGACGGCAGGATTCATCATTTGGATCAGCGCACCTCCATCGGTCACCACGAACTGGGTTAACGGAGCGAACCTCTCTCGCAACACCTCGGCATCACGATACTCCGTCAACAATATTTTGGTCGCAGCCTGGCTCGCCAGAACCTCGTACGTTGCAAGCTCAGGGCGAAATCGCGGATGGTAGAACGCTCCGTCCGCTAAATCGCGATTCGCATACCACTTGTCGTTGACTTCTACGCTGAGATGAGCCGTAGGCAGATATTCTCCGCAATAACGAATAACCTCCGCCGTCACTTCGCTGGTCATAGGATGATGCTCGTCAATCCGCGCGGCCCTGTCGCGCACGATGGCGCCGTTATAACTTACGATAGAAGCACGCTCCAACAGCTCGCTCGGCAGCAGCTCTGCTACAGAACGCGGCGGCCTGGCCGTCGCGATGATGACCCGCAAGCCTTTCTCCAACACTCGTAATACGGCCGCCCGATTGCGTGCCGACACTTCCTTGGCGCTGTTAAGCAGCGTTCCGTCCAGATCCAGCGCGATGGCCCGAAGCTCCATATCCAACTCTCCTTCGTCAGTTTGTATATACAAAAAAACCTTCTGCATCGCAGAAGGCTGTCGGTTTAGATACTGGAGCGGGTGATGGGAATCGAACCCACGCTATTAGCTTGGAAGGCTAAAGTTCTACCATTGAACTACACCCGCATTATAAAAAAGATGGTCGGGACGACACGATTTGAACATGCGACCCCCTGGTCCCAAACCAGGTGCTCTACCAAGCTGAGCTACGTCCCGTTAAGTATGAAGCACTAGAAAAAATGGCGCGGCCTAAGAGATTCGAACTCCTGACCTTTTGATTCGTAGTCAAACGCTCTATCCAGCTGAGCTAAGGCCGCAAGATTATGGAGCGGAAGACGGGAATCGAACCCGCGACCCTCGCCTTGGCAAGGCGATGCTCTACCGCTGAGCCACTTCCGCACGGTAATGTTTTCAAGCAATTAGCTATCAATTCGTCGTGGCGACAAGTAATAATA
>NZ_MXQD01000037.1:0-4183 GCF_002165585.1 Paenibacillus sp. MY03
CGGTAATGTTTTCAAGCAATTAGCTATCAATTCGTCGTGGCGACAAGTAATAATATATCACTCAGCCAAATAAATTGCAACTTTTTTTTCATGAAATCTCAAACTTTTTTTTAGAGAGCTTATTTCTCACATGGCATAGAGGTTTCAACGGCTTGTCAAGCACCTGCAGCAAGTGGTTCCCCTAAGCTGCCCTCCCCATAATAAATCCCCATTCTGCATAAGAATGGAGATCTCTCTGCCCTATATTCGGTCACTCCGACTAAGCTCCTGCTGCCGTCAAAGACGGTTTCCCTTCCTTGTCGGCCAAACTGCTGCCCATCACTTTGTCGACGGTAGGCATGCCGGCCAGCGCGAACGGCAGACACAGCGGTACCCCTGTTCTAGGGTCCGGAACGATATCCGCTTCAATGTTAAATACATCGCGCATGATGTCTGGCGTTATGACCTCGATCGGCGAGCCCTCACCTCGTACAACGCCGCTCTTGATCGCAATCATATGATGCGCGTAACGAGCCGCATGATTCAAATCATGGACGACCATAACGATCGTGCGATTATTGTGCTCATTCAGCTTCTGAAGCAAGTGAAGAACCTCCAACTGATGCGCCATATCGAGAAACGTCGTCGGTTCGTCCAGGAACAGTATATCCGTCTCCTGAGCAAGCGCCATCGCAATCCATGCGCGTTGTCTCTGACCTCCGGAGAGTTGATCGACGGGGCGATCCGTAAATTCAACCATGCCCGTCGCTTCGATCGCCCACTGCACAACGCTGCGATCTTCTTTGCTCATGGAGCCGAAGCCCTTCTGATAAGGGAAACGACCATAAGAAACTAGCTCCGCAACGGTCAAGCCGTCGGGCGCTGTCGGATTCTGCGGCAGAATCGCGAGCTGCTTCGCCACATCCTTCGTGGATTGCTTATGAATCGACTTGCCGTCCAGAAGGACATTGCCATGCGACGGATTCATAATCCGCGCCATCGTCTTTAGGATGGTCGACTTGCCGGAGCCATTGGCTCCAACGAGAGCCGTCACCTTTCCTTGCGGGATGGAAATGTTCAAGTTCTGTACAATGAGACGCTCGTCATAAGAAATAGCCAGATCCGAAGTTGAAAGACGAAACATGGTGCTGCACGCTCCTCCCGCCGCGCTCCTGGCGCGACCGTAACATCTATATATTCAAACATAAACTGAAAACTATTATCAATGACATATTAATGATAATTGTTCTCAGGTACAAAGTCAATGACAACTTTCAGCTTGATTGCAAAGTTGCCAAATGAACGATGTTTCCGATTTGTACGATCGGGTAACATTTCGTATACTGATTGGTAAGGAGAGGATATCCATGGTAACCAAACGATACACATTGGCGGAAGCCAATGCGTTGCTCCCCGAAGTGAAGCAGAACCTGGAGCAGTTGCAAGAGCTGTCGCACAAGCTGGAGGAGCACTATATCCACTACCGGAAGGTAAAGGCGGGACATACCGAGCTGTCGGGAGAGCTTTTGTTCGAGATGGAAGGACAGATGGACTTCATGCAATTCGAATTGCAGCTGTATATGCAAAACTTTGCAAGACGAGGCGTATTGATCAAAATGATCAATCCCGGCCTTATCGACTTCCCCGGCGTCATGGACGGCGAAGAGATCTTGTTATGCTGGCGGGAAGGCGAGGACCGCATCACACATTATCATGGCTGGCATGACGGATTTGCCGGCCGCAAGCTTCATCCCGATGCCTAGTCGCTGGCGTAGGAGACCGTCGGGGATATATCCTCTCCAGCATCCAGTACATCCGGTACTGTGAGTATCGAAAAGGGGAAGCAGGTCCGTACGTAGATGAAGCCAACAAGGATCGAAGCTAATTCTAGTATGAATAATAAGCAGCAAAAAGCCCTTCGTCTCCGAAGGGCCTTTTCATGGTATGGTGCGCGTAGAGGGACTTGAACCCCCACGGTCGCCCGCTAGATCCTAAGTCTAGTGCGTCTGCCAATTCCGCCATACGCGCATAGGTGATGCTTAGATATTGAGCATATCACGTTCCCCGCGCTGTTGGCAAGTCCTGATTGCGCTTCATCGCCTTAATTCTTTAATGTCGTAAAAAAGACGAGGGCAGCAACTACGCCCTCGTCCTCGCTGAGATTTGTTAATCTTCGTCTTCTTCGTTCTCTTCCGGTTCCTCGGCTGCATAAAGGGACATAGACACCTTCAGAATCTGGTGGTTGTCCATCTCCAGAACGGTAAAGACATGTCGACCGTGTGTAATCGGAACAGGTTCTTCTTCGAGTGAGAACTGCTGGACCTGCAGCCATCCTCCAATCGTATCAACCCCGAAATCCTCTTCGAATTTGACGCCGAATTGAGTCTCGATGTCCTCAAGCAGCACCAAGCCGTTCAGCACATACTCGTTCTCTGACTTTCTAACAATGTCGGGCTGCTCGTCGTTATCGAACTCGTCCCGAATCTCGCCCACAATCTCTTCGAGAATATCTTCCATCGTAATGATGCCGGCCGTGCCACCGTACTCATCGATAACGAGAGCGATATGCACGCCTTTCTTCTGCATCTTAAGAAGGACATCCTGCAGTGGGGCAGTCTCGTGCACAGTTCCGATCTCATGAATCATCGACTGGATTGGAGTAGAACGTCCCAGCGCGATATCGGTTACCAATTCCTTCGCATTGAGGAATCCGATTACTTTATCCTTATCGCCTTCCTGAGTCACAGGGTAGCGTGTGTAGTTGTTCTCATCAATAATCGCAAGCACTTCTTCACGCGTCATACGCGCGTCAACCGACATAGCCTGCATACGCGGGACCATAACGTCCTTCGCTACGCGTTCGTCGAATGCAAAAATATTTTGCATATAAGAAAGTTCCGTCTGGTTGATTTCGCCGCTTTTGAAGCTTTGAGCCATAATAATCTTAAGTTCTTCCTCCGAATGGGCTTGTTCGTGACCCGCCGGCTGAACGCCAAACATTCTCAAGAATACTCGAGCCGAGCCGTTAAGGAGCCAGATGAGCGGGAACAAAATCTTGCCGAACAGAACAAGCGGTCCTGCCAGAAGAAGCGTCATACGCTCCGCGAATTGGATCGCCATTGTTTTAGGAGCCAGCTCTCCGAATACGACGTGCAAAAATGTCATCAGCGACAATGCAAGCGTGTAGGAAATCGGGGTGGCCCAAGCGTCGGATACGCCCCAATCGTGGAAGATCGGATGCAGAATTTTTTCGATTGTCGGCTCGCCGAGCGCACCAAGTCCGAGTGCAGTGACCGTAATACCCAGCTGACACGCCGACAAATAATAATCCAGATCCGTTACTAGCCGTTTGGCCGCCATTGCTTTCTTGTTGCCTTCCGCAATCAATTGATCAATCCGGGACATTCTGACCTTCACTACCGCGAATTCCGATCCGACGAAGAAAGCAGTCATTACGATAAGCAGCGCTACCAACAGCAAATTAATCAAGATGGATAAGTCCAATTAGTTCCCTCAAGTACGAGGGATTCACCTCCGTTTGTTTTTGAAATGGCTCTAGCCGAATACTACGTACAAGTCTTGCTCATGTTTCATATTATTTACAAAATACATCATTGCTATCATTCAAATTATAGCCTGTAAATGATTAACATCCTAAACTCGACTTGAATACATTACATAAGCTAGAGCCCTTGCCCAATTAAAGTACCCGCTTCGAAAACTAAAGAAACAGGAGTGAACGCATATGTCGTTTTTTCCTCCCTTCGGTCCGCCGCCCGGCCCTCCATTCGGACCTGGTCCGGGCCCTGGGCCAGGACCAGGTCCAACACCTGGCGGTCCCCATGCCGCGCCGTCCTCTCCTCCGCCGTCTTTCGTACCGCAGCAAGCTTCTGCGTCGCCGCTTGCCGTAGATCCTGGCGCCATTCGTCGCTGCATGTTCCGCAATACGTATATTTGGCTGCATAACGGCAATCAATTCTGGTTTTTCCCCGTCTTCGTCGGACCAACCTCGATTGCGGGATTCCGCTGGACGGGATTTTTCTGGATGTACACCGGCTTCGACCTGAGATCTATTCAGTCCTTCACTTGCTTCTAATCGTTATGTAGCAAAAAGAAAGCTTAATCTTACCGGATCGGCTAGAACAGCAAAAAACCCTTCGTATCAGAAGGGTTTTTTCATGGTATGGTGCGCGTAGAGGGACTT